>DASWQX010000977.1:0-3438 GCA_036403495.1 Thermoanaerobaculia bacterium | reverse complement strand
CGACCAGATCGAGGACTCGGGGTACGGCGGCGTCAGCCTCGATCCCGACCGCGGGCTCGGCAAGGTCCTCTCCGAGCGCTCGGGAAGCCGCTCGGAGAAGGCGCTGCTGCTGCAGGCGATGCTCAAGGCGGTGAAGATCGACTCCCGCCTGGTGTGGGCCGCCAACCGCGACCGCGGCGCCGTGGACACCGCCCTGCCCAATCCGAACTGGTTCGACGCCGTGCTCGTCCAGGTGCAGCTCGACGGCAAGCCGGTCTATCTCGACCCCTCCGACCGCGCCCTCGGCTTCGGCCGCCTGCGCGCCGGCTACGAGGGGACCCCGGCGCTGATCCCCGACGCCAAGAAGCCCGAGGGGGTGGTGCTGCCGGCGACGCCGTTCGAGCAGAACCTGCGGCGCGCCGAGCTCGACCTGGCGGTGGACGCCAAGGGGCGGATCGCCGGCACCGGCACGCTGCGGCTGACCGGCCATCACGCCTGGGAGCGGACCGACTGGCAGCCGGACGCGGCGAAGACGGCGCAGGCGTGGAAGGAGTGGCTGGAGAAGCGCTTCCGCGACTATCAGATCTCCGACGTCAAAACGGTGGAATCGGCCGATGAGGGGAAGGTCACCGTCACCTGGGCGCTGAAGCAGCGCGAGGACGAGGCGCTGGGCGACGAGGCCACGATCGCGCCAAGCGCGCCGCTGGGGCCGCTCGCCCAGCCTTTCGTGCAGGCGGTCTCCAGCCGCCGCACCGGCGTCTATTTCGACTACCCCGACCGCGAGGAGGTGGAGCTCCGGCTGCGCTGGCCCGAGGGGTGGAAGGTGGAGGGGATGCCGCAGGAGAAGAACGTCGCCAGCGCCGTCGGCGGCCTGACCACGGCGGTGGAGGTGAAGGCCGCCGAGCGCTCGCTGGTCTACACGCGGCGGGTGGACATCACGCGCCGGGACCTCGAAACCTCGCAACAGTACGAAGCCGTCCGCTCCCTGTTCGGCGACGTGGAGAAGAGCGATGCCCAGGCGCTGGTGCTGGCCCGCCGCTAGTCTGCTGAGCCTCGGGATGGCGGCCGCCCCCGGGGCGGCCGCCACCATCCTGGAGAAGTCGATCGACGTCGACATCCGGCCGGACGGCGTCACCGAGCGGACCCACCTGCGGGTGCGGCTCGACAACGCGCACGACTTCTCCCGCTGGTCCCCGTATCCCATCGCGCTCGACGAGAACCGCGAGATGGGAGACCTGACCGCCTCGGCCACGCAGCCGGACGGCAAGACGCTGAAGGTCTCCCGCCGCGACCTCGACACCCGCCAGATGGCGGGCGAGGGGAACCTCCACTCGTCGCTCGCCGTGCGCACGATCGCCTTCCCGGCCGTGCCGGTGGGCTCCGTGCTCGCCCTCGACTACGAGGTGCGCGAGCGCCCCTGGTTCCCCGCCGGCCAGCTCGCGCTGGGATCGGATGAGGCGGTCGATTCGCTGCGCGTTTCCATCCATGGCGGCGGCGCCGGCTGGCGCTATCACGTGGACGGCGCGATGCCGGGCCTGACCGTCCAGGAGATCCCCGGCGGCGTGACGGTGACCGGCTCCAAGCTCCCCGCCCTCATCCCTCCCGAGAAGGCGCCCGGCCTCGCCGCCGAGGGCGCCCTGCTCCGCTACGCCTGGGGGGACGCCGCGAGCTGGGAGGCGATCGGCAAGTGGTACACCGGGGTCCTCACCGGCGTGCCGCGCGGCGCCGAGCCGGTGCGCGGCAAGGCCCGGGCGCTGGTCGCCGGTATCCCCGGCGATACCACTGCCGACAAGCGGCGGCGGATCGCGGCGCTGGCCGAGTTCGCCCGCCGCCAGGTGCGCTACGTGGCGGTGGAGGTGGGGATCGGCGGTTACCGGCCGCACACGCCGCAGCAGGTGATGGAACGGCTCTGGGGGGACTGCAAGGACAAGGCGCTGCTGCTCGTCGACCTGCTCAACGAGGCGGGGATCGAGGCCTATCCGGCGCTCGCCCGGCTCGATCCGGACGGCAGGGTGGACCGCGACTTCCCTTCGCCGTTCCAGTTCAACCACATGATCGTGGCCGTGCCGGCCGACGGGCTCGGCCTGGACGCGGACGCGCCGGTGGCCGGCGGCTATCTCTTCCTCGACGCCACGCAGGAGAGCGGCGGCCTCGCCTGGCTGCAGCCGGCCGTGCAGGACCAGGAGGTGCTGGTGGTGCGCAACGGCAAGGGGGAGCTGGTGCGCACGCCGATGCGTCCGGGTCAGGAAGGGAGGCGGCTCGACGTCGTCCTCGCCCTGGCGGCCGGGGGGGACGCGGCCGGCACCGCGAAGCTGGAGCTTTCCGGCGAGAGCGGCGCCGCGTTCATCCACCTCCACGGCGGCGCCAATCCTCAGGAGCTGGACCGGGTGATCCGCCGGGTCTTCGGCTCCCTTCTCCCCGCCGGCGCCGCGCTCACCGACATCCGCTGGCAGTCCGAGGAGGGGGGCGTGCCGGCGGTGAAGCTGGAGGCCAAGGTCGCCATCCCGTCGCTGGGCGCCTCGGCTGAGGGGATGCTGCCGCCGCTGCCGGTCCCGTCGATGGTCGAGCTCCCCTCCTCCGGCCTGCTCGACGACCGCGCCCTGCCGGTGGTGGAGACGCCGTTCGCCAGCCGCGTCACCTGGCGCGTCACCCTCCCCCGCGACGCCTGCAAGGCCGAGGGGCAGGACGTCACCGTGAAGAACGACCTCGGCGCCTTCCGCCAGACCGTCGGGATCAAAGGGCGCGAGCTGACGCTGGAGCGCGGCACCGAGCTGCGCCGGCGCTGGATCGACCCCGCCGCCTTCCCCGCCCTGAAGGAGATCGGCCTCGCCGAGTCGCGGACGAACAAGCGCCGGTTGCGGTTGACCTGCGGGTAGGGGTGGGATTTGCCCCGCAAGGGGCAACGGCATGTAGCCTGGGGCGTGAGCCCCAGGAAGGGGATGACCAAGGAATCCGAGAGCCCCGAAGGGGCGACGGCAGCTCCCGCGAAGACTGCCGTCGCCCCTTCGGGGCTCTCGGGGCGATGGGGTGGTCCCTACCTGGGGCTCACGCCCCAGGCTACATGCCTCGGCTCCTTCAGAGCCAATAAGGTTTCACCCCCGCGCGTCCAGCACCTCGCGGATCTTCTCCAGGAACTGCCCGGGAGGGAAGGGTTTCTGGAGGAAGTGCTGGTCCTCGCTGAGGACGCCGTGGTGGGCGATCGAGTCCTCCGGGTAGCCGGAGATGTAGAGCACCAGCAGCTCGGGGCGGCGGCGCACGAGCTGCTGGGCGAGCTGGCTGCCGGAGAGGCCGGGCATCACCACGTCGGTGACCAGGATGTGGATGGGCCCGGCGTGATGGTCCGAGAGCGTCAGGGCCTGGGTGGCGTCGGGGGCGGAGAGCACCCGGTAGCCGCGGCTCTCCAGGATCTCGACGGCCGGCTCGCGGATGTTGTCCTCGTCCTCCACCAGCAGCACGACC
>DASWQX010000976.1:0-2452 GCA_036403495.1 Thermoanaerobaculia bacterium | reverse complement strand
AGATGTTGACGGCCTTGCGGGTCGAGTCGCCGACCGTGTCGTAATAGGTCACCGCCAGCTTGCCGTTGGTCGGATCGACCACCATCCAGGGGAAGAACTGGTCGTTGAGCCCGGCCTGGTTGTTGAGCTTGACCGGCGCGGACCAGGTCGTGCCGCCGTTGGTGGAGCGCGAGAAGAAGACGCGGGTCTTGCAGGAGGACGAGGCGCTGGTGCCCGGGCCGCCGCCGCTGGTGCAGCCGGAATCGCCGGAGAGGTCGTTCCAGACCACGTAGACGTTGTTCTTGCCGGAGGCGCTGTAGGCGCCGCCGGACGTGTAGATGAGGAGCTGGCGGCTGGCGTCGGCCGGAATGGCGATCTGGAACGAGCCGAAGGAGTTGGCGAACTTCACCGGAGCCGTGAAGGAGACGCCGCCGTTGGTGGACTTCACGACGTAGAGCCCTCGGCTGCCGGTGTCCGGGTAGAAGCCGAAGACGTCGCCGTTGGCGTTGGTCTTGATGTCACTGCCGATCGCGGTGCCGGTGGTCTCCGAGCCGCTGACCTGGACCGGCGTCTGCCAGGAACCGGTCGGGCCGGTACGCCGCGCCACCACGGCCGGGGTGCCGGGGTGCCAGATGAGATAGATGTTGTCCTTGAAGGGCGACGTGGCGCTGTGGTCCACCCACATCATCTGCTTGTCGTTGTTCGACAGGCTGCCGGAGAAGGTGGCGTCGAAGGTCCAGGTGGCGCCGCCGTCGGTCGACTTGTAGGAGCGCATCTTCAGGACGGTCTGCGAGGAATCGATCCCGATCGTCGTCGACCACGCCGTGCCGTCCGAGGTCCATTCCACCGTCGGGTCGGACATGAAGGAGTCGCCGGTCACCAGCGGCAGCAGGGTCTGCCCCCAGGACACGCCGCCGTTCGACGAGAAGAACATCGCCTGCCGGCCGCTCGAGCTGATGTTGTTCGAGGCGCCGATGATCTTCTGCGGGTTTCCATAGTTGACCCGGATCGCCGACTCGCTGCGCGCCGAGGTCTGGGCGCCCGAGATACGCTCCTCGCCGGTCTCGCTGGCGCTCTTCGTCTCGGGCCTGGAAGGCTCGCGCCGGCCGGGCTTGAGGTCCTGGTGGGTGAGCATCCATTCCCAGACCTCGTGCAGCACCAGCGGATAGCCGCCCGTGGGATCGGCGGGAGAGTAGCGGTCGTTCGGATGGTTCTTGCGCCAGAGGACGCGCAGCCAGAGCGGGAGCCGGCGCGTGTCCTGGCTCTCCTCGGGCCGCAGGAGATTGAACTCCTGGTTCTCGGCGATCAACTTCTCCAGGTTGCTCCCGGCGACGACCTGATCCTTCTCGAGTTGCTCCTGCAGGCTGGGCCAGGCTCTCTGCTGCGCCGAGCCGGCGGCCGCTCCCAGGAACAGGGCGAGGCCCATCATGAAAGCTGCCGCTGCTGCACGGACCTGCGGTAAGGCGGTGGATGACTTCATAAAAAATCGCTCCTCTTCTTTCGAAGCCGAAAGAATGGAAAGGACCGGCCGCCCCATGCGGCCGATGAAATCCCTGACGATCGGGACCTCGGGAGACGCCGCGCCTCCGGACGCTGCCGAAGCAGCCGGCGCGAAAGCGCGACTCAGCCCGGATCGCCCGCTTCAGGAAACGGGATGATTCGAGGGGCCAGTACGGCGAAGAGATCAGACGGACGGCGGGCCGCGGCCGCCGCGAGGGGCGGTGGATCGCTGGCCGGCGAGAGGGAGGAGAGCGGTCCCGCTCAGCTCTTTCAGCGCGGGAGCTCCGAGGAAGATCGCTGACGGCAATTGGGCGGCGCCGGTCCGCAGGTGATGGAGGCAGCCCGGACAGACGGGGCACCCTTCGTCCTCGGCCGCCTCGAAATGGGCCGGAGCCGTCGGATGCAGGGAGGTTCGAGAGTGGGACCCGCTCCGGCATCCCCCCAGACCGTGACGATGTATCTCCTCCGAAGCGTGCAGATCCAGGGCGCCGACCACCAGGGCGATCGCCAGGAGAACGGCTCGGGAAGTCCGGTTCATGCGGAACATGCGCTTAGTCTTTGCGATGACGGCTCGCCGTTTTGGGAGAGCCCCGTGACTTCAAGCATCCTTGCCTCTAGAGGTGCACGGCAAGGCACAAAAGGAGCCAAGCGCGCCACCTCCGCCGGACTTGCCTTCAGCCTGGGGTTTAGCCCACCCCCTTATAGACATCTCGCTTCGATCCGCCTCCGTGGCCTGCGACCTCATCCCCTATCCCCTTCTCCTAAAAGAGAAGGGGGACGACTGCGATGCGGCCCCCGTTGGGCCCTCCCTCTCCTTCAGGAGAGGGATCGAGGGCATAGGCGCTAACTTACGTCTATAGGGTACCAGGTTCTATAATCTGGTACCCATGGACATCATGCCGATTCTTCAAGAGCAGTGGAAATCTCTTTTTGGAATGCTTCCTCGCGGGTTTGATCTCGAAACGACGCTACG
>DASWQX010000975.1:0-13418 GCA_036403495.1 Thermoanaerobaculia bacterium | reverse complement strand
CGTAGGCCTTGGAGATCCCCTCCAGCTCGAGCGCCATGCGGCCGCTAGGCCGCACCTGCTTGAACTTGAAGGCGGGGTAGCGCCGCGAGCTCTGCGGCAGGCGCTCGATGACGATCTTCTCCATCATCTTCATCTTGCTCTGCGCCTGCCGAGCCTTGGTGGCCTTGGCCTTGAACCGGTCGATGAACTCCTTGTGGCGGGCGATCTCCGCCTCGCGCTTCTCGATCTCCGCCTCTTTGCGGTCCCGGTTGCCCCCCTTGGCGTTCATGAACGCCCCGTAGTTGCCGGGGTAGAGGATCATCGTCTCGTAATCCACGTCCACGATGTGGGTGCAGATGTTGTCGAGGAAGCGGTGGTCGTGGGAGATGACGATCGCCGTGCCCTTGTAGGTGTCCACCAGGAACTTCTCCAGCCAGCGGATGGAGAGGATGTCGAGGTGGTTGGTGGGCTCGTCGAGGAGGAGCACGTCGGGCTCGGAGGCGAGCACCTGGGCGAGCAGCACGCGCAGCTTGAAGCCGCCGGAGAGGGTCGACAGGAGGTTGCGGTGGACCTCGGTGGGAATGCCGAGACCTTCGAGCACCTCGCCGGCGCGGGACTCCAGGGTGTAGCCGTCGTTGCGGAGGATGAGGTCCTCCACCTCGGCGTAGCGGTCGGCGTCGAAGTGGGTCTCGGCGTCGGCGAGGAGGCGCTCCTTCTCCACCATCGCCTCCCAGACGTCGTGGTTACCCATCATGGCGACCTCGAGGATCGGCATGTGCTCGTACTGGAAGTGGTCCTGCTTGAGGACGCCCAGCTTGAGCCGCTTGGGCATCGCGATCGTCCCCTCGCTGGGGATGTCGTCGCCGGCGAGGATCTTCAGGAACGTGGACTTGCCCGAGCCGTTGGCCCCCACGAGGCCATAGCGGTTGCCCGGGTTGAACTGGATCGAGACCCCCTCGAACAGCGTCTGGGGGCCGAAGGATTTGCCAAGGTCGGATACGGCGATCATAGGGCCGGGTATGATAGCAGGTTGGCGGGGCAGCGGGATTTGCCGCTTGCACTCCCCCATGCGTACGCTCTACAATCGAGGCGTACGCTGCGGTAGGAGGACACGCCAATGGCGAAGACGATGACGGTGACGGAATTACGGAAAGACATCTACCGGGTCCTGGACGACGTTCTGGAGACCGGAGTTCCCCAGGAGGTGACTCGCGGGTCGCGTACGTTGATGATCGTGCCGGCAGGGGGCAAACGGCTCCGGCTGGAGGATCTGCCCCGAAGGGAGGCGCTGAACTGCACGCCCGACGAGCTGGTGGAGACCTCCTGGAACTGGGCTCCTGAGGCGTGACCTCCTTCCTGGATACTCATGCTGCTGTTTTTCTCTGGGAGGGACGGACCGAGTTGTTTGGGCCTGCCTCCCGGAAGACCCTTGAGCAATCGACGCTGCTCATCTCGCCCATGGTTCGGCTGGAGCTTCAGTTTTTGAAGGAAGTCGGTAAGCTCAAGGTGGAGCCCGATCAACTCCTCGGATCGCTCGGGTCGGATCTCGGGGTGACGATGACCGCCGATCCGATGGACTCCCTCGTCGCGCTGGCCATGTCCCTCTCCTGGACGCGCGATCCTTTCGACCGCATGATCGTCGCCACGGCGCTCCTCCACCGGACGCCCCTCGTGACTCGCGACAGGTTGATTCGCGAGAACTTCCCCGGTGCGGTCTGGTAACCCGACCCAGGAAAAACGAAATGGCGCTCTTGCACAGGAAAGAAACCAACGAGGAATGGCGGCGAAGGATCTTCGCCGAGGCGGAGGAGCTTCTGCGAAGACATCCGGATCAGGAGGAAGTTTTCGCCGAGATGCGACGCCTCCGTGAATCGCTTCCTTGGCGGGGCGGGGTGTTCCGGCGGAGGTCCCGATCGGCGGCGGTCGTGGTACCCTTGGTGGCGACAGGAGTTCTAGACAAGGACGACCGATATGGCGATCTTGCGGCAAGACGATACCCGGGAAGAGAGGCGCAGGAGTCTCATAGCTGAGGCGGAGGAGTTCCGTCGGAGGCATCCACCAGCACCGGATCAGTCGGAATTGCTGGAGAAAATACGCCGCCGCCGTCTGTCGCTCCCGAGGCATCCCAATACGCCTGATAGCGTCGAGCTACTCCGTGAGGATCGTGAACGTTGAGGCGGAGCTGTGTCGTTGATGCCAGCGTCGGAGTCAAACTATTCCTGCCCGAGGAGCTCAGCGAGAACGCCACGGAGCTATTCCGGGAGATCGCAGGCGTCCGAAAGCGGTTCTTTGTCCCGGACCTCTTCTACGCCGAGTGCGCCAATATCTTCTGGAAATCCGTCCGGCGCCTCGTGATTCCATCGGACGAAGCCCGGGACAGCCTTCAGGATCTCAAAGGATTGTCCCTTCTGCCCGTAGCCACCTCCGGTCTGCTGGCTGAGTCTCTCGACTTGGCGCTGGAGTTTGGCATTACCGCGTACGATGCGACTTATGCCGCCCTCTCTCAAGATCTTTCTGTTCCTCTCATCACGGCCGACGAAAAGCTGATCCGCAAGCTTGAAGGCAGTGGCACCAACATCGTTTGGCTGGGCGATCTGACCGCCTGAAGCCCTGCCGGGCTCCTTCCCGCTCCGGGAAGCCCCGGCGAGCCCAATACGTTCTCTGAAGAGGTCCGGCAGGACACCGGGCCGATCCGAGCGTAAACTCTCCAGCCGATATGGCCGTAGCCCGCAGCTCCAAGCTTTCCTCTTCGAAGCGCCGATGGCGTCTGCGGTGGATCCTCGCTGCGGTCGCCGCCGTCCTGCTGATCGCGGCGGTGTTCGTCATCCTCCCGTTCTGGCGGCTGTCGGGCCACTTTGACGAGGTCACCTTCCGCCAGCCGTCGCGACTCTACGGCCGGGCGACTCGGCTCTTCGAGGGGCGGAACTTCCCGCCGGAGATGCTGATCGCCAGCCTCGCCGACGAGGGGTACCGCGAGGACAAGACTTCCAAGTCCCTCCCCGCCGGCCGGTATCGCCGGACGGAGCAGGGCCGGACCGGCCAGGAGGTGGCGATCCATCTGCGGAGCTTCCTGCTGCCCGACGGCAGCCATGGCGGCGGGCTGGTCCGGATCGGCTACCAGGGGACGCACATCGCCGATCTGCGCCGCGACGGCACGGCGACCGACTCGGTGATCCTCGATCCGCCGCTCCTCGCCTCCTACTACGGCAAGAACCTGCTGGAGCGCCGGCCGGTCACCCTCGATGAGGTGTCGCCGGACCTGATCGCCTCCATCCTGGCGGCCGAGGACGAGACGTTCTTCGGCCACGCGGGCGTCTCGCTCACCGGCACCTTGCGCGCCGTCTGGGTCGACCTGCGCGGCAAGGGGGTCCGCCAGGGGGGGAGCACGCTGACCCAGCAGCTCGTCAAGAACCTCTACCTCACGCAGGAGCGGACGCTGACCCGCAAGAGCCAGGAGATCCTGCTCGCCGTTCTGCTCGAGATGCGCTACTCCAAGAAGAAGATCCTCGAGGCCTACCTCAACGAGATCTACCTCGGCGGCGGCAACGGCGTCTCGCTGATCGGGGTCGGCGCCGCCTCGCGCGCCTACTTCGGCAAGGACGCGGATCAGCTCGACCTCGCGGAGGCGGCGACGCTCGCCGGGATCATCCCGTCGCCCGCCAACTATTCGCCGATCACCCATCCGGACAGGGCCAAGGCGAGGCGCGACTGGGTGCTCGGACGCCTCGCCGGCCTCGGCCTCGTCCCCCAGGCACGCATCGACGCGGCGCTGGCCGAGCCGATCGCTGCGGCGCCCGAGCCGGTCGTCCGCCGCCGCGCTCCCTACTTCGCCGACTCGGCGGCTCTGGAGGCCTCGAAACGCTTCGGCGTCGAGGATCTCGAGGACGGCGGCTACGTGCTCTTCTCAACCCTCGACTGGACCGGCCAGAAGGCGGCCCAGGAGGCGGTCGAGAGCGGTTTGAAGGAGATCGACGGCGGCCATCGGACGCGGTCGCTCCAGGCGGCCCTGGTCTCGATGGACCCGGCGACCGGCGGCATCCTCGCCTACATCGGCGGCCGCGGCTACGACAACAGCCAGTTCGACCGCGCCGGCCAGGCCCAGCGCCAGCCCGGGAGCTCGTTCAAACCGGTCGTCTACGCCGCCGCCTTCGAATCCGGCAAGGCCTCCCCTGCGTCGTTCCTGGAGGACGAGCCGCTGGAGGTGCCGACGTCCGGCGGCCAGGTCTGGAGCCCGAAGAATGACGACGGCACCTACCACGGCTGGGTCAGCGTGCGCACCGCCCTGGAGAAGAGCTACAACCCGGCGACCACTCGGCTCGCGCTGGAGGTCGGGATGCCCCAGATCGTCAAGCTGGCGCACGACATGGGGATCACCACGCCGATGGAGCCCTTCCCCGCCATGGCCCTCGGCGCCGCAGCGGTGACGCCGCTGGAGATGGCCACGGTCTACTCCACCCTGGCCGGTGGCGGCTCGCGGCCGCCGGTCCACGAGCTGGTCGGGGTGCTCGACCACTCTGGCAAGGTCGTGCAGGGAGCGCCCCTGCCGAAACCGGTGCGGGTGATCTCGCCGCAGACCGACTACCTGGTGACCTCGCTCCTCCAGGGAGTGCTCCAGCGCGGCACCGCCGCCGGCGCCGCCCGCGCGATCCCCGGCGAGCTCGCGGGCAAGACCGGCACCACCAACAAGCAGCGGGACGCCTGGTTCGCCGGCTACGCCCCGGAGCGCACCACGGTCGTCTGGGTGGGCTACGACGACAACGGCAAGACGCGCCTCTCCGGCGCCCGCGCCGCCCTGCCGATCTGGGTCCGCTTCATGGCGAAGGTCGCGCCGCCGGGCGGCTACTCCACTTTCGCCCAGCCCCCCGGCATCACCACGGCGGCGATCGATCCCACCACCGGCATGCTGGCGACGGAGCTCTGTCCCTCCGTGCTCACCGAGGTCTTCCGCGAGGGCGAGGTTCCCACGGAGGCGTGCAACCGCCACGGCGGCGCGCCCGAGCCCCAGATCGCGGGGGCCGAGCCGGTCCCAGGCACCGAAGAGGGAGCCGCCGCGCTGCGGCCCGAGGAGCGCCCGGCGAAGGCGCACCCCATCCGGAGCTTCTTCCGCCGGCTTTTCGGGCGGCATGACGACGATTCCAAGGAGAAAGAGAAGGATAAAGATCGCGGCGGAAATGAGCGGGACCAGGAGAACAGGCCGCCGCCGAGTCGGTGAGCCCAGAAGTGGCGGAGGCCTCTGGGGAGCCCTGCGCTTCGAAACCTCACCCTCGGTCCCTCTCCCGGAGGGAGAGGGAGGGCCGCGTAGGCAGGTCCCGTGGAAGGGCGGATCCTCTCGTCCTTTTTGTCCTTGCAGTCCTTTTCGTCCTTGTCTGTTCCTGCCTCGTTAACCACGGGAATGCCCACGCGACCCCTGCGTTATCATCATCGGCTCCGCCCGCTCCAGGGCGCGCCCGGGAACCGATGTCCAGACCCAAGCAACCAGCCATCCAGATCGTCCGCGCCCGCACCCACAATCTGAAGGGGATCGACTGCGAGGTGCCGCACCGCGCGGTGACGGTGGTGACCGGCCCCTCGGGCGCGGGGAAGTCCTCGCTCGCCTTCGACACCATCTTCGCCGAGGGGCAGCGGCGGTTCGTCGAGTCGATGTCCACCTACGCGCGGCAGTTCCTCGACCAGATGGAGCGGCCGCCGGTGGACGCCATTCACAACATCCTGCCGGCGGTGGCGCTCGAAGCCAAGAACGCCGTGCGCAACGCCCGCTCGACGGTGGGCACGATCACCGAGACGCTCGACGTGATGCGCCTCCTCTTCACCCACCTGGGCGAGGTGGTGTGCGTCAACGGCCACGGCCCGGTCCGCAGCTTTTCGCCTGAGGACGCGGCGGCGGACCTCGCCGCGGGCGCCGCCGGCGATTCCTTCACGCTGATGGTGCGCCTGCCGCGGCCGAAGAAGGGGGCGGACGACGCCCTCGGCGAGCTGATCCGCCAGGGCTTTCAGCGCCGTCTCAGTGATCCCAAGGCGCCCAAGGAGAAGGAAGAGGTCGTGCGCATGGAGCCGGGCGAGAAGTGGCCGGCGAAGCGCGATCCCCTGCCGCTCGTCCTGGGACGCTTCACCGCCAAGGCGGCGGCCGAGCCGCGCGTAGTCGACACCCTCGAACAGGCGTATAGGATGAACGGTGGCAAGGTAGAAGCGCGCGGCACTGCCGGGGTGCGCCTCTACAGCCGCGAGCTCTCCTGCCCGGTCTGCGGCGAGACGGCGCGGCGGCCGGTGCCGGCGCTGTTCTCCTTCAACTCGCCGCTCGGCGCCTGCGCGGAGTGCCAGGGGTTTGGTCGGGTGATCGGCGTCGACCGCCAGAGGGTGGTCCCGGACCCCCGCCGCACGCTCTCCGAGCGCCCGATTGCCCCCTGGAACACGCCGGCCTACGAGGAGCTGTACGATGAGCTCCTCCCCGCCCTGCGCAAGCGCAAGATCTCCCTCGACGTGCCCTGGGGCGATCTCCCGGCGGCCGACCGCGAATGGATCTGGAGCGGCAAGGGGAACCCGGCCAGCCTCGACGATTTCTTCCGGTACCTCGAAGGGCGCACCTACAAGGTGCACGTGCGCGTGCTGCTCGCCCGCTACCGCTCCTACAACCTCTGCCCGCAGTGCCTGGGAACCCGCCTGCAGCCCGAGGCGCTCGCCGTCCACCTGGAAGGGCGGACGCTGCCGGAGCTGGCCGCGCTCAGCCTCGAAGGGCTCCGCTCCTGGCTGCGCGAGCGCCGCTGGACCCCTCGCCAGCGCGAGGTGGCCGGCCACCTGATCGACGAGCTGAGCGAGCGGATCGAGGTGCTCCACCGGGTGGGGCTCGACTACCTGACGCTCGACCGCCAGGCACGCACGCTCTCGGGGGGCGAGACGCAGCGCATCCACCTCGCCGCCGCCCTGGGATCCGGCCTCACCAGCACCCTCTACGTGCTCGACGAGCCCACGATCGGACTCCATCCGCAGGACAGCGAGCGGCTCCTCTCGCTGCTCCGCGACCTGGCGGCGAAAGGCAACACCGTCCTGGTGGTCGAGCACGACCGCACGCTGATCCGCGGCGCCGACCACGTGATCGACCTCGGCCCCGCCGCCGGCGAGCACGGGGGCCAAGTGGTGGCCGAGGGGCCGATCGAGACCATCCTCGCCTGCGAGGAATCGCTCACCGGCCGCTATCTCCGTGAGCGCCCGCCGACCCAGGCGCGCCGGCACATGGCCCGCTTCCGCCGCGAGCAGGGGTGGGAGACGCTCTCGGACGAGCTCGCCAACCTCCCCCGCGTCTCGGTGCGCGGCGCGCGCGCCCACAATCTGAAAAACGTCAGCGTCGACTTCCCCCTGGGCGCCATGGTGGCGGTGACCGGCGTCTCGGGCTCGGGCAAGTCGACGCTGGTCGAGAACGTGATCTACGGCACCTACCAGCGCTCGCGCGGCGTGGTGGACGTCGATCCCGGCGAGGTCGATTCCCTTACGGGTCTCGAGGGCTTGGTGGATGTGACGCTGGTCGATCAGCGCCCGCTCGGGCGGTCGAGCCGCTCGAACCCGATCACTTACATCAAGACCTACGACGAGATCCGCAAGCTGTTCGCCGCCACCCCGGACGCCAGAGCGCGCGGGATCACCGCGGCCCACTTCTCGTTCAACGTCGACAAGGGGCGCTGCCCGGTCTGCGAGGGGACCGGCGTCACCGAGGTGGACATGCAGTTCATGGCGCCGGTGACAGTGCCCTGCGAGAGCTGCCAGGGGCACCGCTTCCGGCCCGAGGTGCTGGCGGTGCGGTATTTCGGAAAAAGCGACGGCAAGGACGCCGGCAAGGGGCAGGCCGCCAGGAACATCTCGGAGGTGCTCGACCTGACGGTGGAGGACGCGATCGCCTTCTTCGCCGATCAGAAGCGGCTGGTCCGCCGGCTGCGGCTCCTGGTCGACGTCGGGCTCGGCTACCTGCGTCTGGGGCAGTCCACCTCGACGCTGTCGGGGGGCGAGGCGCAGCGGCTGAAGCTGGCCAGCTTCCTCGACCGCCCGGCCGCCGAGGGGAAGCGGCTCTTCCTCTTCGACGAGCCGACCACCGGCCTCCACCTCTCCGACATCGACCTGCTCTACCACACGCTCCGGCGGCTGGTGGAGCGGGGGGACGGGGTGGTCATCGTCGAGCACAGCCCCGACCTCATCTCGCGCGCCGACTGGCTGATCGACCTCGGCCCCGGCGGCGGCATCCATGGCGGCGAGGTGCTCTACTCCGGCTCCCTGGAGGGGTTCCTCGATCACGCCGGCGGCCCCACGGCGGAGGAGCTGCGGCGCCACCTGCGCTGGGAGGACGAGGCGGCCTGAGACGCGGGGATTTTTCCGCCCCGGCGCCCTGTTTGCGCAGGAGAACCTGAGTTGCGACCGCGGCCTTCAGGCCGTTAGGATGTGCGACCGATGGAATCCTCCACCCAGCTCCCCCTGGCCCGGCCGATGACGGATGCCGCCGGGTCTCCGCGGCCACCCCGCCCGATCCTCTGGTGGGTGGGGACGTTCGGCGGCGCCTTCCTGGCCTGCGTGCTCCTTTTCGCCGCGTGGTCCAAGGCGATCGATCCGGCGGCCTTCGTGGAGCAGATCCACCACCTCGGGCTCGACTTCGCCCTCCCGGCTCAGGCCATCGCCCTGATCGCGCTGGCGCTGGAGGCCGGTCTTGGCCTCGCGCTGCTGCTCGGCGTGCGGCGCAAGTGGGTGCTGATCCCCGCGACGCTCCTGGTCGCCTTCTTCCTCTCCCTCACCGGCCGCACCTGGTGGATGGTCCTCCACGGCCAGGCCGATGCCGCCGAATCCTGCGGCTGCTTCGGCAACCAGGTCCAGCGGACGCCGGGTCAGGCGTTCTGGCAGGACCTGGCGCTGCTGGTGCCCGCCCTGCTCCTCGCCTGGGTGGGGCGCGAACGGCGGTCGCCGCTCTTCCCGCCCGTGCGCACGGCGGTGGCGGTGATCGGCGCGGCGGCGGTCGTGATCCTCGCCTGGAAGGCGCCCGAGCTGCCGCTGGACGATCTGGCGACGCGCCTGCGCCCCGGCCTCCAGGTCGGCGGCATCTGCACCGGCGAGGGGGCCCAAAGGGTCTGCCTCGACTCGCTGATCCCCGAGCTCCGGCAGGGGGAGAACGTAGTGGTGCTGGCCAAGCTCGACGACGCCGCGTTCACCCGCTCGGTCGACGCGCTGAACGCCTATTCCAGCGGCGCCGGTCAGCCGGCGCTCTGGCTGCTCACGGCGGCTACCGCCGAGCAGCAGCGGGCCTTCTTCTGGAAGTGGGCCCCGACGTTCCAGATCCGCGAGGCGCCGCCGGAGCTGCTGCGCCCGCTCTACCGCCGCCTCCCCCGTTCCTTCGCCGTGAAGGATGGACGGGTGACGCGCACCTTCGCGGGGCTGCCCCCCCTCGTCTCGGCCGCCGCACGGCCCAACTCTCAAGACACTTCCACGAGGTCCTCGAAATGACGCAGATGAGATCCGCGCTCCTGGCCCTGATGACGATCGGCCTGCTGGCCGCCGCCGCGCAGGCGCAGGGCGCCGCCCCGTCCGACAGCACGCTCCGCGGCTTCCTGCCGACCAGCGAATACGTGCTCATGGTCAACGGCGCGCCGGTGCCGGCGGCCGAGGTCTACAAGAACGACCGCATCCCCGCGATCCTGATCCTCACCTCGGCCCTCCCGTCGCCGGTGATGCTGTCGCCGCGGGCCGGCAACGTCGAATCGGTCAACCTGATGAAGATCTCGAAGCAGAAGGACGGCTCGGTGGACCTCTTCGCCGACGCCGTGCTGGCGCCGGTGGGACCCTTCCAGATGGAGGGGGAGAACCCCACCTTCACCTACGGCACCAAGAAGGTGAGCCTCAATCCCAAGCCCGCGCTCACCGGCCTGCACAAGGGAGCCGACCTGCTCGCCAACCTCCCCGAGTACGTCCGCACCTCCAGGATGTACACGCCCAACGCCGCCGCGGTCGCCGCGCTGAAGAAGGTCTCCAAGCCGGTGACCGTGCACGTCGTCTTCGGCTCCTGGTGCCCGCACTGCCGGCAGCACGTGCCGCTGATGCTGAAGGTCGAGGGCACCGTCGACAACCCGCACCTCAAGTTCGAGTACTACGGCATCAACAATCCTCCCGACGGCTGGAAGGACCCCGAGGTCAAGCGGCTGGGCGTCAAGGGGATCCCGACGGCGATCGTCTACGTGAACGGCATCCAGGCCGGCCGGATCGAAGGCGATCCGTGGAACGCGCCCGAGGTGGCGCTCGCCAAGGCCATTACTGGGAAGTAAGCGGGGAAATAAGCGCAACCAGCAGATCGATCCCGCCGTTGTTCCAGGAGGCGTCCGGCGTTTGCAGCTCGCCGGGCGCCGCGAATCGCGAGAACCCCAGCTCCATCAGCCGCGGCTCCAGCGCCCATGCCTCCTCCCCGGCCAGGGCCGCGCCCTGCAGCCGGCCACGCCAGGAAGCGAGGATCGAGGGGAGCCGCGCCAGGTTCTCCAGCGGATGGACCCGCACCGTCCGCAGCCCAGGAGACGGGCGGAATTCTGGATTGGGATCGACGATCACCGTCCCCTCGCGCAGCGACAGCGCGGACATCCAGAGGCCGTGGATCTCCGCGTCGAGCCGGAGGTGCTGGACGGCGGCGGCGGCCGGTTTCGCCGGCGGTCCCGGCGGCCAGCGGCGGGCGAGGTCGTGGAGCTCGCCGGCGAGGCGCTCGGCCAGCTCCCCAGCGTTGCCCGCCGTATAGACCGCCATCACCGAGAGGCACCCCCGCTGATCGAACAGCGCGATGTCGCGCGCCAGCCCCTCCGTCGTCGTCCGGAGGTCCGCCGAGGCGCCGACCACGGCGAGGCTGATCTTCGGGCCGAAGCCCACCACCCTGCCCGGCGCGCGACGTTCGAGGTCGTCCAGCGCCGGCTGATCGCCATAAGCGATCACCGTCCCCACTCCGGCGAGAACCGGCGCCTCCAGAACGGCGTCCCCACCCGCCCAGGTGGCGGCGGCGAGCGCCCCGGCCAAGCGCGGCTCGCGGCGGACCAGGCCGGCGAGAAAGGCGGGAGCGAAGAGCGGCTCGGCCGAGGGGGACTTGAGCAGGATAGGCCGCCGCGCCAGCAGGGCCGGAAGCAGCGGTTGAACGGCGAGACCCGGCAGATTCGAGGCGAGGACAGCCAGCACCGGTCCGGCCTCCGCGGGAGCCGGCCGCGCATGGGCCAGCAGCGCCGCCGTAGCCTCCTTGCGGACGCCGCCGAGCACCGCGTCGAGAGCGGCTCCGAGGCCGTCGCGGGAGAGCCCGCAGAGACGAGCGAGCGGCGGATCGAGCGCCCGCCGCTCCAGCGATCCCGAGCGCAGGAAAGTCGCGACCGTCTCACTCCAGGCGGCGAGCAGATCCTCCGCCGGGATCGCCCGCAAGGCCGCCTCCCCCTCGCGCAGCGCCGCCACCACCCGTCCCAGCCCATCGGGGGTCCAGCGCGCCGCGCTGTAGCGGATCCCCGGTTTTTCGACGGCACGGAAGACCGGCTCGCGGGAGTGCGCGAGGGTGGCGGGGAGGAAGGCGTCGCGAAGCATGGAGGTGTAGCCGGGCGACTCAGCCTGCGGAGTTCCAGTCTTCTCTGCTGACGTCCGCTTGCCGGAGAAGTCGAATCAGAAGATCGGCGCTAATTTCCTGGCGATGCGGATTGGGCAGGATCAAGCGGAACGGGATTGCCCCGATAGATACTGAAGAAGATCCAGTCTTCGAGAGCCTGCATCAGCTTGCGCCGGCATTCCTCCAGGGTTCTTCCTGTCGACCAGACCCCCTGGATCTCAGGAATCTCTCCGTAGTAGGGCTCCTCATCCTCGATCTTTTCGTAGGTTGCGCGCTCCAGGGCAGCGCTCAGATAGTCGAGCAGCATGCACAGCCTCCTTCCGGCCTTCACTCTAGCACCAGTCCTGCCTTGCCCCGCAGCCGCTCGCCGGCACTTGGCACGACTGCACCCAAGAGTACGTCGCCTGTCGCCGAAGGGGCGAGACCCCGGACCCTCTCAAGTACACCACCTCCGAAACCGTGACCTTCTAGCCTCTCCCCTGCTGGAAGCACCTCTCACCGGAAGTGTACCGGGGAGCGCATCGCGGCGATCCTGGCGCAGGATCCCACGAGCTGTCCCAAGCGGATCAAAAAGTCGCCGGCCCCTCTTTTCCACGCGGCCAAGCCATCCGCCACTACGTCTATGAGGGCTTCTCCTGGTTCGTGGTCGCCTACCGCATGGCCGCCGAGAAACTACAGAGGGGTGATCCCGATCCGCATTCCCGATCGGGAGTTTCCCGCCACCGTTGCCGTTCGCGGCGGCTAGTGCCAGAGAACCGGGCAGGTCTCGCCGCATAGTAGTAGTCCCTGGGTCGTCCTGAGCCTCAATGAACGGGAGAGGTGTGTCCTGAAGCTCGAGTTGACGACGCTTTCAGGACTTTGACCCTGGATATTGGCAACTCAGGAGGCCTTCGCTCCCATTGAAGCCACCCTTTGGGGAATTGACAAGGCGAAAAGTGGGCGCGTCGGGGCGCTGAGGGGCGAACGGGAGAAGATGAGCTTCTCCAAGTACGTGGCACCTAGTTTAGAGGGCGCTCTCGATCTCAGAGAGTTGGATGGCACCTCGAAAGTGCTGCACCTCGAAAGTGCTGAGCCAGCATGTAAGCCGAAGGCTCACAACAGTGGGCAGCTAAGGGCGGGGTGAATAGCTCCTGTCCCCGCCCTTCGGCTTGCTCTTTAACGCTAGTATGATATCCAAAAACGACTACGTAGCGCCACAGTTATACAGGCACTGTTTAGAGCCCAGGTCGTAACCGACGGTGACGCATCCAGCTACATCGTTGCAATGTGGGACAACTGAACTCACCCGCAAGACTCGAGCGCTTCCATTGCTCGCGAACGCAAAGAGGACGAGGACCACAGAACCAGAAATAGCGAAGACTCTTTTCATAGCTTATTCCTCCTTTCTTAGACGTTAGACTATGAACACCTACTCTGTCAACAGGGTCTCGCAAGGCAGTTCCGAGGAGGCCGCACAAATCGAGCGCCTGCGGTACGTCCGCCGCTGGGGTCGCCGCCATTCCCGCCAGTGATGCCCTTCGTCGGGGGATGACATCCTCGCCAGATGCTGACCGACAGTCCGAGCATCATTGGAACGAGCCATCGTTCGCGGCCGTGGTGTGTCCTGGGAGAGGATTGGGAGCTAGAAACTACCCCGTAGCGCATTCTCGGTGGTGACCCAAGATCGCTTTGTCCGCCCACTGTTGACCATTCTCGACCCTTCGCAATCCCGTTCGCCTGACGCCGGGTCTCAAAGCGCCGAGATTTGGCGAATCTTCGTTGAATCGGCAGGCACTTAGTTTTGCACGCCCACCGCGCCGGCATCCCAGACGATGTGGCCATCCACCATCGTCAGCACGCTCGTGGTCCCGGGAATCTG
>DASWQX010000974.1:0-6282 GCA_036403495.1 Thermoanaerobaculia bacterium | reverse complement strand
TCCACGTCTGCGCGCCGGAAACCCTGGCTCCCGAGATCAAGAAGGGGGACCCGCGCCAGTTCGGCCGCCATCTGGAGACCCTGCGCGCGAGGCTCGCCGAGCAGGCGCACCAGACGGGGTTGACCGAGCTCCCCGATTACCATCCTGACCGGCTCCGCGTCATGGTGGGCTCGCCGCCGACGGAGATCCTGGCGCTCGCCGGCGGGGTCAAGGCGGAGGTGGTCGTGATCGGCGCCGTGGAGGGGGGCGTCGTGCATCACGAGCTGCTCGGCGCGACGGCCTGCGAGGTGATCCGCAAGGCTCCCTGCCCCGTCCTGCTGGCGCGCTCCGCGAGCGTCTTTCCGCCTGAGCGGGTGGAGATCCCGGTGGACTTCTCGCCGATCTCGGCGCATGCCCTTCGCCAGGGGCTGGACCTCCTCGCCGGCGCCGGCGGAGTGCCGCCGCGGACCGAGGTGCTCTTCGCCCTCAGCCCGATCGAGGTCGAGAGCTCGCTCCAGTTCACCTCCGAGCAGTTGAAGCGCATGGCCGCCAAGGAGCTCGACCGCTTCCTCGCCCTGAGCCCGCCGAGCCAAGTCCCCTTGCGGCAGCAGGTCGTCGTGGACCACCCCCGAAGCGCGATCCTGAGCGCGCTGGAGGACCGGCAGGTGGACCTGGTGATCCTCGGCACGCACGGCCGCGGCGGCTTCAAACGTCTGGTCCTCGGGAGCATCGCCCTCGAGGTCGCCCGCCACGCCCGCTGCAACGTGCTGGTGGTGCCTCCGCGCCACGCCCCCCTGCGCCCGGCCAAGGAGCGGGAGCGAGAGATGCAGGCCTGAGGAGACCGCGCTATGGCGCCGGTGCCGGCGGCAGGCCGGGCAGACCGAGATCCATGACCAGCTTCCAGGCGCCGTCCTTCTGGCGCTTCCACGCCGTGACGTACTGCCCTTCGTCGACTCCCGGCTTGCCCTTCTCGCTGTACTCGTACTTGTAGCGGCCGGATTCGTAGGCCGTATCGCCGACCAGCCAGACGTTCTTCGTGGTCACCGTGACCTTGACGCCGGGATCGGCGCCCATCATGGCCGTCTTCTGGCGCTCTTCGATCTCCTTGGGCCCCTTGATGATCTTGCCGGTGCCCGAAAGCTGGACGCCGTCCTCGGCGAAGAGGGAGGCGACCATCGCGGCGTCCCGCTTGGCCCACCCCTCGCTCCACTGCGCGTTCCCCTTGTCGATCGCCCGCCGGACGTCCTCGAGGGTCTCGGCCTTGGCCGGAGCCGGCTGATTCTTCGCCTGGGCGAAAGAGGTCTGAGCGAACGCGAGGGACGCGGCCAGCACGATGGCTCCCGTTCCGATGAAAGTCCTGGTCATCTTGGCTCCTTCCTGAGCGTAGCGGGCCTGTGGCCGCGTGGAGATTCTGGCGCGAGCATCCTACCCGTTGCCCACGGGAAGGGTCAAAGGCGGGGAGCTTCCCGCGATTCCCTCCGATCCGGGCCTCCTTTTTGCAGCGAAGCTCTCCTGGATGGCCCTGAAGTCACCATGGCGAGCCGCGGGATCAGGCGCGGGGCTGGGATTGGCGGCGATCTTCGCGGTCCTGCCTCTCGCCGTGGCCTCGATCCCTGGACCGCCCGGGGCTTCTGAGGCGCGAGCGCACGGATCCGGCTCCGCCTCGGCTCAGGGGGAATGGAGCGCGCCTTTCGATCTGCACGTGGTCGGAGTGCACAGCACCCTGCTGCCCGGCGGCAAGGTGCTGCTCTTCTCCTATCCCGGCGTGAACGAGCACGGCTCGGATACCTGGACCTGGAACAGCGCCACCCGCGTCAGCTCCCAGGTCCGCACCTTCCTCCGCAGGGACGTCTTCTGTTCCGGCCATTCGGTGCTCCCGGACGGCAGCGCTCTCGTGACCGGCGGCACGATGTGGGGCACTCATCGCTACGCCGGCGCCCACGAGACGAGCTTCTTCGATCCGCTCACGTCGAGCTGGTCGCGCGGCCCGACGATGGCGTTCGCCCGCTGGTACCCTTCCAACCTCACCCTCCCCGGCGGCGATGTGCTGATCGTTTCAGGGACGGACACCGACGAGCAGCCGGTGGCCGCCGTCGAGCGCTACCAGGTGGCGACGAACGTCATCACCACCTTGCCGCCGAGCGCCGACAAGGTGGTCAGCGAATATCCGCGTCTGCACGTCCTGCCGAACGGCAAGGTGCTGATGGCGGGCCAGGACGCCGAGACCTTCCTTTTCGATCCTGAAGCCGCGCAGTGGACCTCGGCCGGCACGATGAGCTTCGGCGCTCGTTTCTCCGGCACGTCCGTCCTCCTGCCCGGGCTGCGCAAGGTCCTGGTGCTCGGAGGCAACCAGATCGATCCCGAGGCGCCGACGCTGGGCACCAATCCCCCGACGGAGACGGCCGAGATCCTCGACGTCTCCGAGCCGGCGCCGCATTGGCGTTACACCAGCCCGATGCACTACGCCCGCCAGCACGCCAACGCGGTGCTGTTGCCGGACGGCACCGTCCTGGTGGTCGGCGGCGGCCAGAGCGGCCTGTACAAGGAGCCCGTCCAGGCGGCGGAGCTCTTTGATCCCGAGAGCGAGACATGGACCGTGATGGCCACCGAGTCCACGCCCCGCGAGTACCATTCGACGGCGATTCTGCTGCCCGACGGGCGGGTGCTCTCCGCGGGAATGGATTCCGGCAAGTGGCAGCGGAGCGGTCAGATCTATTCGCCCCCCTACCTGTTCAAGGGACCGCGGCCCAGCATCCTCTCGGCCCCCTCCGCGATCGCTTACGGCTCGACCTTCACCCTGCAGACTCCCGACAGCACTGAGATCCAGAAGGTCGTTCTCCTGCGGGCAGGCTCGGCGACGCACTCGGTCGACTTCGATCAGCGCGCTGTGGAGCTGACCTTTTCCCCCGGCCAGGACCAGCTTTCGGCGACCTCTCCGGCCAGCGGAGCGATCGCGCCGCCGGGCTGGTACATGCTCTTCCTGGTCGGCGCGAAAGGGGTCCCGTCCGTAGCCTCCTGGATCCACGTCGGCTAGGAACCCGCGCATCCGGAGCCTCCGGAGGACGACAGGCCGCTCGACCGGCTCCGGTGGGGGACGCTCGTCCTCATCGAAAAAAGGCGATCGATTCCGCCTCCCGCGAGTGAGCGCACGGCGGGAGCGTTTCCGCCGCCCGGCCGGTCTAATTCTACTTCGTCAGATTGCCCGCCCCCGCCCGGGCATGAATGCCCGGGCTAGGCTTCAACCGAAAAGCCGGGTGAACCCGGCTCCTGGAGGAGCGGCTCTGAATTCGGAGCCGGCTTCAGCCGGCTTTTCGGTTCCAACGTAGCCCGGGCATTTATGCCCGGGCGGGGCGGGCAATCGCAGTCTGACAAAGTAGTTCTCCACCGGGCTGCGCCCGACCCCGGGGGATGAAACCGGCCCGAGTTTCTTCGTAGAACTAAGCGGTTGTCCGAAGAGGTCGGAGGGCTGGCCGCTCGATTGCAGAAGGGCGGCTCAGGTTCGACTCAGAGGAGGGAACGCCATGAGGATTCCGCGCCTTCGTGCTCTCGCGCTCGCCGGCCTGCTCGGCCTCGCGCTGGCCCCTGCCGTCCAGGGCGCCAGCTCCGTCGCCAGCCAGGATTGTGGGAAGGACTCGGACGGCTCCAGGGCCGCTCAGCTCGCCAAATGCAACGGTGGGTTCGCCGATCGGCAGCGCTTGGCCGACGTCTATCAGCAGCGGCTCGGCCTCTCCTCCACCACCGCGGTCCGGCTCGCCGACGCCCTGGCCGCGTTTCAGCCGCTCGCCGAGAAGAGCGACCCGGAAGGGCCGGAGCTGGAGCAGGAAATCCGGCAGGTTGAATCGCAATTCATCGCTCTGTTGGATCAGGCGCCGGATGATCCCCACATCGTCGACGAGGTGAGCTGGTTCTATGCCGTCGGCCCCTGGTTCACGCGGGCACCCTCCCCGTCCCTGCTCGACCTCGTGGCCCACAGCTCCGATCCCGCCCAGCTCGGCTGGCGGCTCGCGCGGCACGGGTTTGGACGGTCCGGAGCGGAGATCCTCTTCGCCGCTCTCGCCGTGCGCCCGGAACCCGCCGCGCTCTGGTACCAGGCCTCGCAGCTCACCTACGACACCGCCTGGAAGATCGCGCTGCTGGAGGAAGCCGGCCGCCGGCTGGCGTCCGGTCAGGGCGGCCGGCCCGTCGACGTCGCCACCGCCCTGGCCGGGGAGCTGCTCGAAAACGAGCTCGACGCCGGCCTCGTCCCCCAGGCGCTCGCCAGCTTCCAGAGCCTGGCGCCGGCGGTCCGCTCGCGGATCGAGCAGGGCTCCGAAGGCCAGGTCAAGGCCGAGATCGGCGGTTTTCCCTTCGAGGGGCGGACGCGGGATCTCCGGCGCTCCCTCGTCGCGGCATACCTCCTGAGCGGCGACCGCCAGTCGGCCTCCCGCCTGCTCGCCAGGATCGAGCCGGCGCCCGCCGCGAAGGCGCACCAGGACTCTGAAGAGCGAGCCGGCGAGCTCGAGCGACGGGTCCTCGCGCGCTGGCTCCACCCTTCGCCGGACGACCCTTTCAGTCTCCTGACCGAGGCCCTCACCGGCGACTCCGTGGGCACCGGTACGCTGGCGCTGGCCCGCCTCGCCGAGCGGGAGCGCTATCCGGCGATCGCCGCCTATGGCCTCGGATTGCTGGCCCGCGAGAAGCCCGACGATCCTTTCGAGCCGGTCCGCGGCGTGCTTCCCCGCGTGCGGGCCGCCGACAGCGCCCTTCGCGGGGCTCTCGAGGCGCTCCGCCAGAGCCTCGCCGACGAGGCGCGAGCGAACCGCGAGGCCGCGCGGACCGCCATCGGCCCCGATCCTGCCGCCGCGACCGTCAGCCGGCTCCTGCAGGCGCCCGCGGCGGTCCGGTTCGCGGAGAAGGCCCTGCCCGACGGCATCGTGCCGGTCGAGCTGACGGACGATCAGCTCGGGACACGGCTGAAGGCGATGGCGGCCGGGACGCCTGAGATGACCCTGCCGGCTCATTTCGGCCTGGTCCGCCTCGAACGCCAGGGGGACCGCGCCGCCGCCCTCGGCGTCTCCCAGGACTACGATCCCGTGGGCGAGGTCTCCCGCGGCGCCTACTGGGTGCTCCTCTCCTCCGACGGCGGCCGCACCTGGGACCCGCCGCTCTACACCGGCCTGCGGGTCAACCAGCCGTACGTGGTGCGCTCCGTTTCGGACCTCCCCCTCCTGGCGGGCGATCATCTCCAGGTCGAGGTCGAGATCGCGGAGCTCGACTCCGCCAAGATCCACTTCCCGCCCATCGCGCTCGCCACCAAGCGCACCGCGAAAGGGCTCTATCTCGACATCCCCCTGGATCTCCTGCGCAAGGACAGCGACGGCGACGGCCTCACCGACCTCGCCGAGGAGCGCCTGATGACCGACCCGCAATCCCGCGACACCGACGGCGACGGCCTCGAGGACGGCGTGGACCCGCTGCCGACCGTCCCCCTCCGGCACGGCGCTCCGTCCCCCGCGACGCGGGCAATGGCGGCGTTCCTGGCCGATTCGTGGAACGTGAGCCAGGCCGCGATCGTCGAAGGCATCTCGAACGGGCCGACCCTCCTCTGCTGCGCCAAGGACCGGGCGCGCTCCGTCGACGAGAAGACCCTCTTCCTGGTCGCCGACCGCGGGCTCTTCTCCGCCCTGACGCCGCCGGGGCGCGTGCTGGTCCTCACCCCCGAAGAGGCGGAGGCCGCCACGCAGAAATTCGGTCCCTTCTTTCCCATGAAACTGGAGCTCTTCTGCTTCGACCGCTCCGGCCGTCGCGCCTACGTCGTCTGGTCCGCCACTTGGCAAGGGGGCCAGAGCCTGCTCGAAGAGAAGCCCGACGGCACCTGGAAGGCGACGCCCACGACGGGCTGGATCACCTAGCGGCTGTATGGCGGCAAGGCCCGCAACTCGTCCAGCAGCTCCAGGGCCAGCAGCACGTTGGGGACCTTCTCCGTCGACACGCCGATGCTGTCGAGCATCTTCCCCTTGCGGCGGACGCGCAGCTTGCGGCGCGAGATCTCGATCTTGCCGATGTCCGTCAACGAGATCCGCTCCTTGCCCTTCCAGGAGATCCCCTGCACCGACAGACCGAGCGGTCCGAAGGCGACCTCGTCGCCGTTCGCCAGGCGACGCTTGAGCTCGGGGCGGATGCGGTCGTGGATCTCCTTGACGATCATCTCGATCGCCTGGTCGGCGTTCTTGAAATTCGAGGTCACGCGGATGTCCCGGCGGCTCTTTCCCACCAGGCTGAGGCGGAGCGTCCGGGCGGGCCTCCCCTGCTTCGCCGCGACCG
>DASWQX010000973.1:0-3961 GCA_036403495.1 Thermoanaerobaculia bacterium | reverse complement strand
GGTGACGGAGCGTCCCATTCTACTCAACGCCGCACCCTCCCGGTGGAAATTTCAGGCCCTTCCAGCGGCGATCCGGGCCGGCCTGCGCACGAAGTAGTAGAGCGCGGCGCCGATCAGATAGGTGAACACGAGGATGATGATCCAGACCAGCCGCTCGGGGTCGCTCTCCCGGGTGGCGCACTCGATGATCATCCGGACCCAGAAGATGGTCCCCAGCAGCATCAGGAACATGATCGCCAGCATCAGGATCTCGGGAATGCCAAGGCTCATCCTCTCCTCCTTTCGACGGTCCACCCATCCGCTTTCATGCCCATGATATAAGCCCGGCCATGGCAGACGCCGGCAATGTTTACGAAAAGATCGTCGGAACCCCCCTCTCGTCGGGCGCCCTGCCGCCGGCGCGGATCTCCGCGGCGGTGGTGCTCTGGCGGCGCGTCGAAAGGGGCGGACCGGACGAGGTCGAGGTCTTCTGGGTGAAGCGGGCCGAGGCCCTCGCCTTCATGGGCGGGTGGCACGCCTTCCCGGGCGGCGGGCTGTCGCGGTCGGACGCCGGCCTGCCGGTCTCCGGCGAGCCGCAGCTCGCGTCGGACGCACCGGCGGCCACGGCGCAGCCGGAGTCGATCGATGTGGGCGACGAGCCGAGCCCCGACCTGCTCCCCGGGCTCGCCGCCTGCGCCCTGCGCGAGCTGTTCGAGGAGACGGGGATCCTGCTCTCCTCCCCCGCCGTCGACCCCGAGGATCTGCCCGAGCTCCGGCGGGCCCTGCTGGCCGGCGAGCGGACGTTCGACGACATCCTCAAGGCGCTGGAGGTGAAGCTCCAGGCTTCGCCGCTGGTCTATGCCGGCCGGTGGGTCACGCCGCCGTTCGCGCCGGTGCGCTTCGACAACCGCTTCTTTCTTCTGGAGTGGCCGCAGGACGCCCCTGCCGAGCCCTCCGTGGTCGAAGGGGAGCTCGAGCACGGCGCCTGGATCCGGCCCGCCGAGGCGTGGGAGGCGTGGCATCGCGGCGACGTGCTGGCCGCGCCGCCGATCCTCCACATCCTCCAGGTGCTGAGCCAGGACGGCCCGCTGCGCGGCCTCGCCCGGCTGCGCGATTCGACCGAGGCCAACCTCGGACCTTTCCGGAAGGTCGAGCTGCGCCCCGGGGTGTTGATGTTCCCGCTCCTCACCCACACCCTGCCGCCGGCGGTCACCACCAACGCCTACCTCCTGGGCCTGAGCGACGCAGTGCTGGTGGACCCCGGCGCCTCCGACCCGCGGGAGCTCGACCGCCTCGAGGCCGCCCTCGCCGCCGCCCGCGAGACGCTCGGCCGCCGGGTGACCGCCATCTGGCTCACCCACCACCACCCGGACCACGTCGGCGGAGTCGAGCGCCTGCGGGCGACCCTCGGCGTTCCCGTCCTCGCCCATCCGCTCACCGCCGAGCGGCTCGGCGGTCGCGGCATCAAGGTCGACGGCGAGCTCCAGGACGGCCAGCGGGTCGATCTGGGAAGCGGCGTCTCGATTCTGGTCCTCCATACCCCCGGCCACGCCCGCGGCCACCTCTGTTTCCTCGAAGAGGAGCAGGGCTCCCTGCTCTGCGGCGACATGGTGTCCGGCGTCAGCATGATCGTCGTCGATCCCCCCGAGGGGGACATGGACGACTACCTCGGATCGCTGACCAAGCTCGCGTCGCTGCGCCCGGGCACCCTCTTCCCCGGCCACGGACCGGCGATCAAGAACGGCGTCGACAAGCTCCGCGAGTACATCGACCACCGCCGCTGGCGGGAGGAGCGGATCTTCGAGGCCTGGAGCGCCGGCCAGAGGACGCCCGCGGAGATGCTCCCCACGGTCTACCAGGACGTGCCGCAGAAGGCCTGGCCGATCGCCGAGCGGCAGATCCTGGCCCACCTGGACCGGCTGCGGAAGCTGGGACGGATCGGCTAGCTACTCGGACCGCAGCGATTCTATCGGATCCACCCGCGCCGCCCGGGCGGCGGGCAGCAGGCAGGCGAGCAGGCCGGCTGCGATCAGCACGACGGGCGCGAGGACGAACACCGCCGGGTCCCAGGGGCGCACCTGGAACAGCGACGCGGCGAGCAGGCGGGCCAGCGCCGCGGCGAGGAAGAGCCCGAGGGCGACGCCCACCCCGAGCTGGGCCAGCCCTGAGCGCAGCACCAGCCGCCGGACATCCGCCCCGCGCGCTCCCAGCGCCATCCGGACGCCGATCTCCCGCGTCCGCCGCGCCACCGCGAAGGCCATCACTCCATAGAGCCCGACGGCCGCCAGGAGGAGCGCGCAGCCGCCGAGGAGGCCGAACAGCGCGCCCGCCCGGGTGTAGGGCTCGGCCGCTCCCCGCAGCACCTCGTCCAGGGTGGCGACGCCCGCGAGCGGCACGTCGGGATCGACCGCGGCCGCCTGGCGCCGGAGGGTCGCCGTCAGCGCCGTGGCCGGATTCGCCGTCCGGATCGCCACGGCTCCGCCCCAGATCGGCACCTGATCCCATGGGAAGTACATCGCCGGCTGCGACGGATCGCCGTCGAGCCCGCCGAGCGCGAGGTTCGGGACGACACCCACGATGGTGCGCCAGGGGTGGTCCGCGCCGCCGGTGCGCAGCCGCTGTCCCAGCGGGCTCCTGCCCGGGAAGAAGCGCTCCGCGAAGCTCCGGCTAACCACTGCGACCGGAGACGCGCCCTCGCGGTCGGCGGCAGAGAAGAGCCTCCCCGCCAGCAGCCGGAGCCCGAAGAGCTGGAAGTAGGGCGGCGATACGGAGGCCCAGCGCGCGGCGGCCCCCCCGGCCTCTGGCCTACTCTCCAAGGTGACCGGCTGGGTGGGAGCCACCAGGCGTTCGAGCGGCAGGACCGAGGCGAAGGCGACCGTCCGCACCCCCGGCAGTCCGGTGAGGCGGCGTCCCAGCTCCTCGAAGTAGCGGCGCCGGGCCGCCTCGCCGTCGTAGGCCGGGCCGTCCATCGAGACTCCCGCCGTCAGCACCCGGTCCGGCGAAAAGCCCAGGTCGAGCCGGGACAGCTTCACCAGACTCTTGACGGTCAGGCCGGTGGGGACCAGAAGGGCGCAGGAGAGCGCGATCTCGGCAACCGCCAGCAGGCGGCTGGAACGGCCGAGGCGGAGCCCGGTCGAGCCCCGCGACTGATCCTTGAGGATCTCCCCCGGATCGCTCCGCGCCGCGTGGAGCGCCGGCAGCGCCCCCGCGATCAGCGCCGCCAGCAGAGTGAGCCCGAGGGCGAACAGGAAGACCGGGGCGTCGAGGCGGATGTCGACCCAGAAGGAAACGAGGTCGTTGCCCATCAGGCGGCGGTAGAGGGCGATCGCACCCCGGGCGATCCCCAGGCCGGCGAGGCCGCCGGCGGCGGCGAGCACCAGCGATTCGGCCAGGAGCTCCGACGCCACGCGCCAGCGCCCGGCACCGAGGGCGGAGCGCACCGCCATCTCCGGAGCACGGTCGACGGCCCGCGCCAGGAGCAGGTGCGCGACGTTGACGCAGGCGATCAGCAGCACGCCGAAGATGGCGCCTAGCATGAGCCACTGCCGCGAGCGCAGCTCCTGGTCCACGTAGGCCTCGACGAAGGGGACGATCCGGACGTGGAAGCCGGGAGCGACTCCCGGAGGCACGAGGAGGCGGCCGCCGAGAGCGCGAAATTCGGCTCCGGCCTGCCGCGGCGAAACTCCATGCCGCAGCCGCGCCACGACCTGGAGGGGATAGTTCTGACGCTCCGCGAGGTCGAGGCGCAGCGGTTGCCAGAAATACTGGTTCAAGGGAAATCGGAAGCCCGGAGGCATGACGCCGACCACCGTCGCCGGCGCGCCGGAGATCCGGATCACCCGTCCGAGCACGCCCGGATCGCCGCCGAACCGCTGCCGCCAGAGCTCGCCGCTCAGCACGACGACCGCCGGCGCGCCGGGCCGCTCGTCCTCCGGCCGGAAGGCGCGACCCAGGACCGGCTGAACCCCGGTCATCCGGAACA
>DASWQX010000972.1:0-1996 GCA_036403495.1 Thermoanaerobaculia bacterium | reverse complement strand
CATTGAGACAGGCCCGCTGGATTCGACCGCGGTGCGGTTGTCGTGGAATCCGACGCGGACGCTCTCGCTGCAGGGCAGCTGGGGGCATTTCACGGACCCCGAGCAGCTCGAGCCCGGGGTCGACCAGAAGCGCTGGTCGGCAAGCGCACTCTATGCCCGCGAAATCGCACCGGGCTGGAAGCTCGCCGGCACGCTCGCCTGGGGCCGCAAGACGGTCGGCGACAACAAGGACGACGCGTTCGTCGCCGAATCGTCGCTGAGGCACGCGCGCTGGACGCTGTTCGGCCGTGCCGAGACGACCGAGAACCGCGAGCTCCTCGCGCTGGAGGAGCACGGCCCGTCATTCCGCGTCGGCAAGGTCTCGCTCGGCGCAGTCCGCGACTTCCAGGTCGCGCCGCACGCCGCCGTCGGCCTCGGCGCTCTCGTCGCCCAGAATTTCGTGCCGGGGCCGCTCAAGCCCTCCTACGGCGGAGACGCCAGAGGGTTCATGGCCTTCGTCCGGCTGAAGCTCGACTGACGGAACGCCGCCGCGCGGGAGCGGTTGGAGTCCTCGAATACGCGACACGAGGACATCCCCATGAGCAAGAACCAGCACAATCCGGACCAGGACGACCAGGCGCTCAACCAGAACAACCAGATGTCCGACGATCCGGGCGACGGGAGCCGCAACTCCTCCACCCTCGGCCGCGACGGCGGGCCGACCGCGGCGGAGAAGAAGCCGCAGCACGACGAGCAGGACCAGTCGACGATCGAGGCGTTCGGCCGCGAGGGCGCCGGCATCGCTGCGAAGGAGTGAGCGAGATGAGCGACACCGACACCCAGGCCCGCGCCGACACCGAGGACAAGCAGCAGACCGCGGGCGACCCGCTGATCTCCCCGGTCAACGTCGATGACGAGCCCGGCCACGAATCGCATCTCGACCCGAAGCCCGACTGGACGCCGCGCTATCCGGGCTCCGGTCGGCTGCAGGGCAAGGTCGCCCTGGTCACCGGCGCCGACAGCGGCATCGGCCGCGCCGTCGCCGCCTTGTTCGCGCGCGAGGGGGCGGACGTCGCCATCCTCTACCTCTGCGAGCATGACGACGCGAAGAAGACGCAGGAGATCGTCGAGGCCGAGGGCCGGCGGGCGATAACCATCGCCGGCGATGTCGGCGACAAGGCCTTTTGCGAGCGTGCCGTCGCGGAGACTGTGCAGCGCCTCGGCGGGCTCGACATCCTCGTCAACAATGCCGGCGAGCAGCATTGGGCGAAGGACATCACCGACATCTCCGAAGAGCAGCTCCGCCGCACCTTCCAGACCAACATCTTCGGCTATTTCTTCATGGTCCAGGCGGCGCGGCCGCACCTCAAAGCCGGCTCTGCGATCGTCAACACGACCTCGGTCACCATGTACCAGGGCGCGGCGATCCTGCTCGATTATTCGGCCACGAAGGGCGCCATCACCGCCTTCACCCGTTCGCTCTCGGAGAGCCTGGTGAAGGAGGGGATCCGAGTCAACGCAGTGGCGCCGGGGCCGATCTGGACTCCGCTCAATCCGTCGGGAGGGCAGCCCAAGGAGAAGCTGCCCGAGTTCGGCAAGGACGTGGCCATGGGCCGGCCGGGCCAGCCGAACGAGGTAGCGCCGTCCTTCCTGTTCCTCGCCTGCGAGGATTCGAGCTACATGTCGGGCCAGGTGCTTCACCCCAATGGCGGCGAAGTGGTGAACGGGTGAGGGGCGCTGAATCCCTCTCCCCGGCGGGGAGAGGGCAGGGAGAGGGGGCTCGGCGGCGGAAGGTATCCTCGAAGGCAGAACCCCCTCACCCCAACCCTCTCCCCGCCGGGGAGAGGGAGCGGTTGCCATCTACAAGTCCACCACTTCGAAGGGCTGCCGCGCGATCATCCGTTCGGCCAGCATCGCGCGGTGGCAGCCGGGGGCGTCTTTTTCGTAGCAGAGAAGGGCAGTCTTCATCTCCGAGGCGGCGGCGAGGGCCTGCTCCATGGCGAGGGCGGCCTCGTCG
>DASWQX010000971.1:0-18155 GCA_036403495.1 Thermoanaerobaculia bacterium | reverse complement strand
GGCAACCATTTGACGGCGCGGAAATCCTGCAGGTTCCCCTTCGGATTCACTACCGCCGCGACAGTCACCGAGACGATGGCCGTTCCGGAAACGCCCGTATGGCTGAGGTCGGGCTGGCAACCCCGTAGGAAGGTCGGCGCCGTCACTTTTCCGCCCGGCACGAACGGTGCGTCCGGATCGAGAGCCCGCAGGCGATCGTTCAAGGCGTCGGGCTGCTCTCCTTCGGTGCGCTGCAGGATGTCCGCCGCCTCGCAGAGGTAGGAATGAATCTGACCTTCTCCCACCCGGCTCGTCCGCAGGGACTGGAGCAGCGCGGTGGCCTCCGCGTCGCGGTGGACCCCTACCAGCGCCGCCAGCGATCCCGCCCTGCCGCGCCCATCCTTCGAGCTCTTCATCTCCTCCTGGAAGACGGTGGCGGCTTCGGACCTCGCCGCCGCGTCGGGCTGATGGAGCAGAGCCTCGCCCAGGGCATCCATCGCGTCGTTCCGTTCCTCGGGCTTCACCGCCGCCCCCTGGGCCTTCCGCGCCATCGCCACGGCCTTGTCCCCCTGTTTCAGCTACGTGTAACAGCGCGACAGTCCGATCCAGCCCGGCACCGAGGCTCCCTTCGAAAGCTCGCTGACCTGGAGGTAGCCCTTGCAAGCATTTTTGAAATCGCCGCGCAGGAACTGGCCATCGGCCTGATGAAGGGTGGTGACCAGATCGCCGCCCGGTGTGGCGGCGTGGGCCGGTCGCCCCAGGAGGATCGGCAGGACGATCAGTACGAGCGGAACGATTCTGAGCGGTCGCATCGCCTCACTCATCCGATCTGATAATTGACCGTCAGGATGTAGAAGACCCTGACCGGCTTGCCGTCGAGGATCGCCGGCTTGAAGGTCCATTGTTTGACGGCGTCCATGGCGCTCTCGCTGAGACCCATGGGCTGGCCCTTGAGGACTCTGACGTTGGTGACCTTCCCATCCTTGTCGATGACCGTCTCCAGGATCACCGTGCCCGAAAAGCCGCGGTGCCGGAGCGCCTCTTCGGTCGTCTCGGGCTTGACCTGATGAAGGATCTCCGGCCGGGTAACCTTGCTGCCGACCCGCAACGGCGTCTCCGGGTCCAGACGGTACAGACGCTCGTTGAAGTCGTCGAGCTGCTTCTTATCATCCCCTGGGCTCGGATAACTGAGTCCGAAGAGAACCTGCTGCTGGATGTCGCCCTCGTTCTTCCCCTGCTTCCGTAGGGCCGCGAGGATCTCCGCCGCTTCCTGGTCGCGGTGAAGCATGAGAAGCGCGTTGATGACTCCCCTCTGTCCCTGGGTCCCGCCCGAGCCGGCCACCTGTTCTTTGAACAGGGCGAGAGCCTCGGTCCACGCTGGCTCGCCATGCTGCCGGAGGAGGTTGTCCGCCAGCTTCGAGGTGGCCTCGGTCCGCTCCTCGGGGGTCGCCGCGACCGCGACAGCCTGGCGCGCCGCTGCGACGGCCTTGTCCACGTTCTTGTCCTGAAGGTAACAGTCCGACAGCCCGATCCAGATGGGCGCCGACTGGCCTTGGGCAAGCTCGCCGGCGTGCTGGAAGGCCTTGCACGCCTTTTTGTGATCCCCACGGGAATCGAGGTCCCGAGCCCGCTTGAGCTCCGCCTCGGCGTCGGCCTTGGAATCCGCGTGGACCTGCCCCGAGGCGAGAGCCAGCACGAGCATGGAGAAGAGCCCGAACCAGATGCTTTTCGTCATCGCGATCCTCCCGCGGTCTTCTTCGGTGTCATTGCTTCGGCTCGCGCACGAACCCCGTCGTCGTCACCGCGCCCGCGCCCTCGACCTGGAAGGGATCCCCGATCACGTAGGCGGCGCCCGCCTCGGTCAGGGTGATGGTCTCGATCTCCGAGCTGCCGTCGAGGCTGGCGCCGATGTATTCGTCGTCCTCGGAGTAGAAACCGATCCATTGCCCGTGCCGGAACAGCGGCATCGACCAGCTCGATCCGGGATGGCCGACGGGGGCGAGCTCGCGGGTCTCGATATCGGACTCGCCGACCGGCAGGACATCGACGCGGATCGGGATGTCGAGCCCGTTGGCGATCTTGAGCGGCGCGTTGATGTCGGCGCGGAGGAGGATGCCATAGGGCTCTTCGAGGAGGAGCTGGGCCACGGTGGCACCGGCCGGCAACTCGGCCTGGGCGAGGAGCTCGCCGCTCTCGAGCAGGAAGTAAGCGATCCAGACGGCGGCCGGAGCCTTCACCGCCCAGGTCTCGTTGAACGCCAGGTTTCTGGTTTCGAGGCCCGCTCCCAGATCGATGGCCGCGGTCACCACGAACGGCTGCGGATTGGAAATCGTCAGGTCTGCCATCTCACACCCCTCCTTGTCTTCAGGCCGCGCAGTATATCGGGGATCAGCGCGGGATCAACGCGGGGATCAACCGCGGGATCAGCCCAGGTGCGCCCGGTGGCGGTCGGCCCACCAGCCCCAGAGCGGGATGATCCAGGCCACCAGGGCGAACCAGGCGAGCGCCCGGTCGTTGGGCGGCGGCGGTCCGAGCAGGCTGGAGAGCCAGACCCCGGGGAGGAACACGAGCAGGCCCCAGAGTCCCCAGCGGCCGATGGCGTCGCGAGCCCGGGTGGCGTGCAGGTAGGCCGCGATGCCGAGCCCGTAGAGGACCAGCTCGACGAGCGCCTCGGCCATGGGGTAGTTCCAGAGACCGAAGCCCACGTAGGGGCCGTGCGGGAAGATCGGCAGGTCGGGGCGGTGGACGACGAGGTCGAGCACCCAGTGGCTGAACACGCCGGCGCCGAGCAGGAGCGCGCCGCGGCGGCGCTGCGCAGGCGCCGAACGCCCGAGAATCAGATAGCCGGCGGCGAAGACCACCGACCAGCCGAGCGCGCCGACCAGGCTGTGGGTGATTGGATAGTCGTAGAAATCCAGCGGGTTCGCCCGCGTGATCCCCGGCGCGATCCGCACGTGCTCCCAGCCGAGCAGCAGGAAGACCGGCCAGAGCAGATCGAGGAACTGCACCGCCAGCAGCCAGGTCCCGAGCGAGATCGCCGGCGTCTTCGCCCGCCCCGCCAGCGCCACCGCCTCGTGCCCGATGAACATCGAGACCTCCTTGCGCGGTAACGAATGGCGCCGCGCCGAGCCTGTTGGGTTGAAGTACTTATATACTGATCGAAGCTTCCAGCCTATTCGCTTCCGGCCCGTCGTCAGAGGAGGAGACCGATGAGAGTCGCCACCACGCAGAACGGCCTGACCCTGCGGGTGATCGCAGGGACCACCAACATCATTCTGGGCATCGACCTCGCGGAGAACCGGCGCCAGGGGTGCCTCGGCTTCTCGATCCAGCGCGTCGACCTCGGCCCCGCCGCGGCGCCCTTCGCCGCCGCCCAGCAGGTTAGCCGCTGGCTCCCCAACCTGCTGCGCTTCCCCAGCGACAAGGACGACTCGGCGATCACCACCGAGCGCGCGCCGCTGCAGAAGTTCCGCTGGGGGGACTATACGACCGCTCCCGCCCATCGCTACCGCTATCGCGTGGTGCCGCGCTATGGGGCGCCGGGGAAGCTCACGCCGGACCTCACCGACGACGCCGGCTTGGCGGTCGAGGTGACGACCGAGGACAACCAGGCGCCGGGAACGGCGGTGTTCTTCAACCGCGCGGCCGCGGCCAGCCAGGCGTTCGAGGACCACTTCCCGCAGATCACCACCGAGGACCAGCTCCTGGGCGACACACCGCTCGGCCAGCAGGCGCGCAAGTGGCTCTCGCGCGGCCTGGAGGAGGCGCTGCTGGCGTACCTCGCCCAGGCCAAGGACGGCACCTTCGCCCTGCACGCGGTGGTCTACGAGTTCCAGAAGCCCAACCTGCTCGCCGGGCTGAAGGCGGCGATCGATCGCGGCGCCGAGGTCAAGGTCGTCTATCACCACCGGCAGACGCAACTCCACGGCGCGCCGAACCCGGCCGACAAGACCGCCGACAAGAACGCCGCCGCCGCCCACGCGGCCGGCCTGGACGCGGTGTGCGTGCAGCGCAGCGCGGACCCGCAGGGCGCCATCATGCACAACAAGTTTGTCGTCCTGCTGAAGAAAACGGGGAATGACTTCGTGCCGCAGGCGGTGTGGACCGGCTCGACGAACTGGACCGACGGCGGCATCTACGGTCAGTTGAACGTCGGCCACGCCGTCTACGATGCGGACATCGCAGCCACCTACGAAGCCAATTTCCAGTTGCTCCACGCCGATCCCAAGGCGGCCGATCAGAAGAAGGCGCTGGCGAAGCTCACCCCCGTGCCGACGCCGCTGCCGTCGACCCACCGCGCCTGGGCGATCTTCTCGCCGCAGGCCAACCTCGACATGATCCATCTCTACGCCAAGATTTGCTCGGACGCCACCACCCTGATGGTCTGCGCGCCGTTCGAGCTGCACCAGGAGATCCGCAAGTCGTTCCTGGCCCGGCCGCAAGGGGCGCTCCACTTCCTCCTTCTCGATCAGAAGAAGAGCCTGGGCAGCGACGAGGAGGTGCAGGTGCAGCAGGGAGATCCGCGCAACACGATCAGTGTCGCCACCACGCTGTCGTCCGCGCTGCACGATTTCCAGGGCAAGCTGCTGGAGGGCAAGGAGAGCTTCCTGCACGCGGGAATCCACATCCATTCGAAGATCATCCTCGCCGATCCCTTCGGCTCGGACCCGATCCTGGTCACCGGCTCGGCGAACTACAGCACCAACTCGACCACCTCGAACGATTCGAATACCTTGCTGTTCCGCGGCGACACCGCCGTCACCGACATCTACGCCACGGAGTTCATGCGGATGTTCGAGCACTATCACTTCCGCGCCTCGGAAGCGGCGGCGCAGGCCGCGGCGAAGAAGGCCGGCCAACCCACCGATCCCGAGCCGCTCAACCTCAAGGAGAGTGACGCCTGGACCACTCCCTATTACGTATCCGGCAGCCTCGACGAGCTCGACCGCCGGACCTTCGCGGGGACGGTCGGATAATGGATATCGATCGCGATGGACCGGTGAAAAGCCATACCGGCTTCGATCACGTAGTCTGCCCCGAATGCGGCGCCGAGTTCCAGCCGCACGTGACGCGTTGCATCGATTGCGGCGCCGCCACCGTCGCGCCCGCCACCGTCGCGCCCGGCGCCGCCGCGCCGATCCGGCTGGTGCCCGCGCCTCTGCCGCCGGTCCGCGACCCGGAAGACGTCAGCGTCCGCACCGAGGATCTCGAATGGATCGAGGGCCTGCAGGCGCTCTTCGAGCGTCAGGGCATCGCGTCGCGGATCTATCCCGTCGAGGATCTCTCCCGCCGGGGCACTCGCAACAGCACTCGCTACGAGATCGCGGTGGCGTCGCGGGACGTGAAGCGCGCTTTCGCGCTGGACCGGGAGTTTCTGCAAGGGCGGCTCGGCGACGACGAGATCGAGCTCACCGAGATCCCCCCTGCCGGCATCTGCCCGTACTGCGGCTCCGAAGCGCCCGCGGAGAGCACCGAATGCCCACGCTGTGGCCTGGTGATCGCCTACGACAATCTGGTGATCGTCCAGGAACTCTATAAAGCCTTCGCCGAGCAGGACCGCGAGCAGATCCTCGCCCTCTTCGATCCCGACATCGAATGGATTCAGAACGAAGGCTTTCCCGGCGGCGGCCGGTTCGTGGGCGCGGAGGCGGTGATGGACAACGTCTTCGGCCGGCTCGGCCGCGAGTGGGAAGGGTGGGGAGCCGACGTCGACCGCTGGCTGGACGCTGGGGACTCCATCGTCGCGCTGGGCGCCTACCACGGCACGAACCGCGCGACGGGACGCTCCATGACCGCGGCCTTCGCGCACGTCCTCCGGCTACGCGCGGGGCGGGTGGTCCGCTTCGAGCAGTACGCGGATACCGCTAAAGTTGTGGCCGCGTGCCCGGGTCCTGGAGCCATGAAGGCGTGACGCCGAAGGTGACCCGCCGATAGACGTTTCGTGAAAGTGGGTCGAGGAGCTGGACTCGCAGATTTTCCTTTTCGACCCGTGGGTCCAGCACTCCAACCCACGGGTCGCGGTCGCGAATGCGTGGGTCAGCATCGTTGACCCGCGGGTCCAGTACTTGGACCCATGGATTGACAACTCCGACCCGCGGGTCGACATCGTGAATTCACGGGCCGACAACTCGGCCCATGGATCCAAACGAAGATTTGTCTCAGCGTCTGCGAGATCCGTCCGCCGCCAGTATTGGGCTCGGCGCTTGGCTCGGATCTAGCGCAGCCGCCACGGCTCGTGGATTGACGGACGCCACCTTCAGCAGCGCTCGCGCCGGACTTTTCGGCTGGCGGCGCCCTTGTTCTCAATTCTGGAGAGTCGCTATGCTCACTCCAATCATGAGGACAAATTCCGATTGGGACTTGTCCTGGCCTGGATGGCCTTCACATCCTTCGCTCTCACCTCAAACTTGCGTGCAGGCTCCTGTTCTCCGCGCTTGATGTGCCCCGCCTCCTTAACGCTAGCAAGAAGCTTCTCGAAATCGGAGTCGTTCACTCAAATCTTCCTTCATCGTCCGACTCAATAGCTTGAACTGATCCGGCCTCAGGTTCGCCTTCTGGTCGTCGGGCGGACCGTCGCGCGATAGCCGTGGCGCGCGTGCGGTGCGCTTCGGTAGGCGACCCCACCTCGGCGATCAGATCGGCAATGTAGCGGTCGGTTTCGTCGAGCAATGCCAACCGTCGCAGTTCGGCACGTACAGCCTTCTCAAGCAGCGCTGAGGCTGGTAGCCCGCGGGCCTTCACCAGTTTGTACAAGTCGTCAGGGAGGTAGACTTGCATGCGGGGCATACGCCTAAGTATGCACCCCCAACGCCGACATGCAAGGTGCGCAGCATGCTGCGCCCTTACGGATCTTTCAGCGGCCCGAGCAGACCAGCGCCGCCGGCGGCTCCAGGGAGAACACGGGCTGATTCTCCGTGGTGACGGGGGTCGCCCGGCAGTCGCCCGGGATGTCGGGATCTCCCGAGGTGCAGGCGGTGCCGCTGGGCGAGGTGCCGCCGCGGGGGAGGCAGTCGGGCGCGGCGCAGTTGGAGAGGTTGCGGGCGAACCAGTAGGCCCAGGAGCCGCTGAGGTTCATCTGGCAGCTCCAGACGCAGATGCCGGCGGGGGCCGGCACGGCGAGGGCGGCGAAGGTGCCCGGCAGGACGGCGGCGAACAAGATGGCGGCGATCTTCTTCTTCATGGCGTGGTTGGTTCCTCCTGGTAAGAGAGGTGAGGCTGCCATGGCCGACCGGGACAGAGCCGGTCCCCTTTTTGCTGAAAAGCTCCACCTATATCTATAGGGACTCATCCGTCCCTTTCCCGAAAGGAGCACGACATGATCTCGACCTCATCGCCCACCCGCAAACTGGCCCGCCTGCTCGGCAGCGCAGCCTTGCTCGCCGCGAGCTTCGTGCTCACGGCGCCGCGGACCGCCTCGGCGGCACCGGCGCAGAGCTGCTTCTGTTCCTACTATGTCAACGGTGTGCAGGTCGGCGAGTACGACGTCTATTGCAGCGGCCACATCGAACGTTGGGGGACGCGGACGGGCACCGCGGTCTGCGACTGCGAGGTCTGCTGAGGCAGAGGAGAGAGGGGCCGCCGCCGGCCCCTCTCTTAGAGCGTCTATCAAAGAAGCCTCCGTAGGGGCGGCCCTGCGTGGCCGCCCTGCTCGCAGAGGCACCCCACCCAGGGCGGCCACATAGGGCCGCCCCTACGAAGGCAAGGTCAGGACCCAGGTCCTGTCAGCGTGCCGCGCCGGCCGTCCGGGCTCTCCACTTCTCTACGTTCACGCCCTTCACCAGCAGCCAAAGGCAGAGGGAGGCCTCCCCGATAAAGGCGGGAACCAGGATGGCGGGGAAGATCCGATTTGCGAAGGCGGGAGCCAGAATCAGCGCGAAGCTGTCCGTCAGGTAGCTCAATCCGGCGATCTGCATCAGCACGCCTATCGTTCTTGGCAGATAGCCCGATCTGAAGATCAGGTACCCGAGAATGAGGCACACACAGCCGAAGAAGATCAGGGCGACGCCAAAGCCATAACCATGCGATTTGACCGACAGGCTCGCCATGGCGTAGAGCTGCTCCGGTTGGAACGCTTTGAGGTATTCCGCTTTGCCCAGCGGGAACAACGCTCCCAGCAGATAGAGCTGAGCTGAGCCTTCGACGGCGAGCGATACCAGATTGAAGAAGACCGCCAGCCAGGCGAGATCCTTGCTGACCGGCCGCAGCAGGATGAAGAAGATCAGCGTCAAGCTGATGCCGCAAATCAGCAGGACGAATTCGGAGGCGATGCCCAAACGCCACAGCGACTCGAACGACCTGATGTTGAGGGCGGTGGCCGCTGCATCGCCCGATACGATGATCCGGCCCCGGACGAAGATTTCCTCGAAAAGGCCCAGGACAATGATGATCAGATACAGTACGCCGCCGGTTCTTGCAAGAGCTTGCGGCGAGGCTTGGACGGGGTGCTCTTCCATGTCAACCCCCTTTCTTCATCTCTCCTCAGATACGTCCAGAGGGCGCAAATCTTAACAGCACCAGGAAGGTCGAAGGGCGCAGCATGCTGCGCCCTTCCGTGGCGGGTTACGGTTTCCGATACACCGGCGGCGTCGGGACCTTGAGATCCTTGTAGCGGTCGCGCAGCTCGAGCTGGCGGCTGGTCATCGGGATCGCCTTGCCGCGGATGAAGACGGCGTCGGCGAAGGTGGTGACTTCGAGGGGGTCGCCGTCCCAGATCACCACGTCGGCGTCCTTGCCCGGTTCGAGGGTGCCGTAGTGATCGGCGATGCCCCAGATCTTGGCGGGGACGGAGGTCATGGCGGCGAGGGCGGCGTCCCAGGGGAGACCGTAGGCGACGGCGTTGCCGGCGGCCTGCTTGATGTTGCGGCTGTTGTGGGCGTCGCCGCTCATGAAGGCGATGGTCACGCCGGCCTTGTAAAGACGCGCGGGGTTCTCCAGCGTGGCGCCGAGGCTCTCGAAGCTCTGAGGGAGGTTGCTCAGCGGAGAGAGCAGCACCGGCACCTTGGCCTCGGCGATCTCGCGGGCGACCATCCACCCCTCGGCGACACCGGCGAGGATCAGCTTGAGATGGAAATCCTTTGCCAGCTTCAGGGCGGATTCGATGTCGCTGGCGCGGTCGACGGTGAGTACCAGCGGCAGCTCGCCTTTCACGACCGGGACGAGGGCTTCGAGGTCGAGCCGCGAGAGCGCGTAGGCCCGCCGGTTCCCCTGCTCGAAATTCTTTCGATTGGCCGCGAAATCGAGAGCGTCCTGGAACGCCTCACGCAGCAGGAGCATGGCGGCCTGCCGCGTCCCTCCGGCGAGGCCGGCGCCGGCCTCGCCGAGCACGGCGTACACGGCGGTGGGGGAGCGCACGATGGAATCCCCCGGCCGTTCGCCGGGACCGCCGAGATCGATCACCGCGCCCTGGCCGGAGATGATCGTCTTGCCGGTGTAAGGGGCGATGACGGCGCGGGTCAGTCCTTCGATGCGGTTGACGGGGATCAGGACGGAACGGGGATTGAACCCGTCCGCGACGCTGAAGGCGGCGGTGATCTGATCGTCCTCGCTGTGCGCGTCCTCGGAGGCTTCGACGGCGTTGACCTCGATGAGACCGATCAGCGAGTAGGAGTCAAACAGGCCCGGCGTCACCACCTTGCCGTGGGCGTCGATGCGGCGGGCCGAGGCCGGCAGAGCCACGACGGCGCCGACGGAGCGGATCTTGCCGTTTTCGATCACCAGGGTACCGTTCTTGATCGTCCCCTGCGGCCCCATGGTATGGATCGTGGCGTTGGTGATCACGATCGTCTCGGCCGGCAGCGCGGCGGCAAGGAAGGTTCCGAGAACGCAGGCCACAAAAGCCTTTCCGATTCCCCCTCTCCCCGGTGGGGTGGGAGGAGGGATGGGAGAGGGGGCCAGGGGGTGAGGGATCATTCTCGTTTTCAGTCTCACGGCTTCACCCCCTGGGCGTCGCGGATGCCGAGCTCGAAGTCGGTTTCGGGCTGGCGGGCGGGATCGTTGCGGTCGTAGACCAGGGCGCCGTCGATATAAACCTTTTCGGGACGGCTGTAGACGCTGAACGGGTTGCCGCTCCAGAGGACGACGTCGGCCATCTTGCCGGCTTCGAGGGAGCCGGTCTGCTTGTCGATACCGATCGATTTCGCGGGGTTGATCGTCAGCCAGCGGATGACGTCCTCCTCGTGGAGGTTCATGCCCATGCGGTTGCCGGCGGCCATCGCCTTGGCGGCCTCCTGGTTGAGGCGCTGAGTCCCCTCGGCGGAGTCGGAGTGGATGACCACGCAGGCGCCCGCCTTCTGGATCAGCGCGGCGTTCTCGCGGATGCCGTCGAAGGCTTCCATCTTGAAGCCCCACCAGTCGGCCCAGACGTCGGCGCAGATGTCGTTGGCGGCGAGGACGTCGGCGATCTTGTAGGCCTCCACGGCGTGATGGAAGGCGGCGATCTTGTAGCCGAACTCCTTGGAGATGTCGATCATGGTGAGCATCTCGTCGGCGCGATAGCAATGGTTCTGGATCAGGATCGAGCCGTCGAGCACGCCGGCCAGGGTCTCGAGCTGAAGGTCGCGCTCGGGCGGATCGGCGTCCTCGCCGGCCTTGCGCTTGCGCTCATATTCGGCCCAGTCGTCGCGGTATTTCTTGGCCTTGATCCAGGCCGCGCGGTAGCCGGCGACGTTGCCCATGCGCGTGGAGGGCGCGCGCCCCTTGCTGCCGTAGACGCGTTTGGGGTTCTCGCCACAGGCCATCTTGAGGCCGTAGGGGGCGCCGGGGAACTTCATGGCGTAGACGCTGGTGGCGGGGATGTTCTTCACCGTCACGCTGCGGCCGCCGAAGAGGTTGGCCGAGCCGGGGAGGATCTGCATGGTGGTGACGCCGCCGGTGGCGAGGGCGAGCGGGAACTGCGGGTCCTGCGGCCAGACCGAGTGCTCGGCCCAGACCTGGGCGGTGTCGGGGTCGGTGGCCTCGTTGCCGTCCGAGTTGGCGTCGACGCCGGGGGAGGCGTAGACCCCCAGGTGCGAATGGGCGTCGATGATCCCCGGGGTCACCCACTTGCCGCTGCCGTCGACCACCAAGGCGTCGGCGGGGGCCCGGACGGACGCGCCCACGGCGACGATCTTGCCGTCGCGCATCAGCACCGATCCGCGCTCGATGCGCTCGCCGGTGGCGGTGAGCAGGGTGGCGTTGGTGAGCAGGACGGTCTGGGAGGGGAGGGGCTTGTAGGTGGAGACGTAGGCGGCCTCGCCGGCCTGCCTCGATTCCGCGCCGCTCGCCGGCCCCGAGTGGGGCTTGTGCGTCTTCTCGTCTTTCTTCCTCTCCTCGTGCTTCATCTCCTCGGGCCGCGGAGCCGCGGCGGTGGGAGAGGCGGGAGAGCTGCTGGCGCAGGCGAGAACGGTGGAACCGAGGAGGAGAGCGAGGGGGCCGAGAGCGATGCGTCGGGGCGTGGCGTTCATAGCCTCCTCAAGGGGGTTGGTGCTTCGAAGGAGATCGTAGCATGGGGAAATCCCCGAGCTGTGGCGGGCACCGCGGCTTCCCCCCACCCCGAAACCTCACCCCCGGCCCCTCTCCCACCGCACTCCCGCCAGCCGGGAGAGGGGGGGCCCGGTTGCAGCCTTGGTGCTTGTAGGGTGCGCTTTGCGCACCAGCAACGTCGAAGGCGCGCACAGCGCGCCCTACAAGCTCCGGCGTTCCAGAAAGGCCCCCCCTCTCCCGGTCGGGTGGGAGTGCGGTGGGAGAGGGGCCGGGGGTGAGGTTTCGGGGTGGGGGCGCATCCGCCGATCGAGCGCGCCGCCGCGCGTCTCCCGCGTGCTAGCATTTCCCCTACGGACAGGTCCGGCCGGACGGCTGGATCGCCCCTATCCTGCGGAGAATTCGTATGTCACTTCCCTCGACGGACCGGGACACATCGTCCCTGCCGGGACCGGGCTCGCAGTTCACCACGGAGAGCATTCTCCGCGACTACCGCATTGCCTTCCAGAGCCGGCAGGCGAGCCTGATCGGCCGCCGCGAGGTGATCACGGGGAAGGCCAAGTTCGGCATCTTCGGGGACGGCAAGGAGGTGGCCCAGGTCGCCCTCGCGCGCGCCTTCCGGCCGGGCGACTTCCGCTCCGGCTACTACCGCGACCAGACCATCATGATGGCCCTCGGCCTGCTGACCGTGGAGCAGTTCTTCGCCCAGCTCTACGCCGACGCCGACCTCGGGCGCGAGCCCTGCTCGGCGGGGCGCTCGATGACCGCCCACTTCTCGACCCGGCTGCTGAACCCGGACGGCAGCTTCCGCGACGCGGTCGACCTGCTCAACTCCTCGTCGGACGTCTCGCCCACCGGCTCGCAGATGCCGCGGCTGGTCGGCCTCGCCTACGCCTCGCGTCTCTACCGCGAGATCCCCGAGCTGCGCGGGATGATGGGGCCGTTCTCGAAGAACGGCGACGAGGTCGCCTTCGGCACCATCGGCAACGCCAGCTGCGCCGAGGGGATGTTCTGGGAGGCGGTCAACGCCATCGGCGTGCTCGGCGCGCCGGCGGTGATCTCGATCTGGGACGACGGCTACGGCATCTCCGTCCCCAACGAGCACCAGATCACCAAGGGGGACCTCTCGGCGCTCCTCTCCGGCTTCCGCCGCGCGCCGGGGAGCCGCCAGGGGTACGACGTCTACGCCGTCAAGGGGTGGGACTACGCGGGGCTCTGCGAGACCTACCTCTCGGCCGTGCCGGTGGTCCGCGCCGAGCACGTGCCGGCGCTGGTCCACGTCACCGAGATGACCCAGCCGCAGGGGCACTCGACCTCGGGGAGCCACGAGCGCTACAAGTCCAAGGAGCGGCTGGCCTGGGAGATCGAGTTCGATCCCATCCGCAAGATGCGCGAGTGGATGATCGCGCAGGGGATCGCCACCGCACAGGAGCTGGAGGCGGTCGAGGCCGAGGACCTGCGGGCGGTCCGCGAGGCGCAGCGCCGCGCCTGGGACAACGCCCGCGCTCCAATCGACGAGGAGCGGCGGACGGCCCTGGGGATGCTCGACGAGCTCGCCGCCCAGGCCGCCGGCGCCGCCAGTGCCGGGGAGATCCGCAAGCTCCGCCAGGAGCTCGAAAGGCAATCGGCGCCGCAGCGTCGCGAGATCCTCGCCGCCCTCCACGGCGCCCTGATCGCGACGGCGGGAGAGAACCCGCCGGCGGCGCGGCGGATCGTGGCCTGGAAGCGCGAGCAGGAGCGCGTCAACGCCGAGCGCTACGGCTCGGACCTCTACAGCACCACCGAGCGCTCCGCCCTCAAGATCGCGCCCGTGCCGGCCCTCTACGCGCCGGACGCGGCGACGGTCAACGGCTTCGAGCTGGTCAACGCGGCCTTCGACGCCGCGCTCGCCCGCATGCCCAACCTGATCGCCTTCGGCGAGGACGTCGGCCAGATCGGCGACGTCAACCAGGGCTTCGCCGGCTTACAGGCCAAGTACGGGCCGCTCAGAGTGGCCGACACCGGCATCCGCGAATGCACGATCATGGGGCAGGCGATCGGCTTGGCGCTCCGCGGCCTGCGGCCGATCGCGGAGATCCAGTATCTCGACTACGTGCTCTATGGTCTGCAGATCCTCTCGGACGACCTCGCCACCCTGCGCTGGCGCACCAAGGGGCTGCAAAAGGCGCCGGTGATCATCCGCACCCGCGGCCACCGCCTGGAGGGGATCTGGCACTCGGGATCGCCGATGGCGGGCCTGCTCAATCTGGTCCGCGGCATCTGGGTCTGCGTGCCACGCAACATGACGCAGGCGGCGGGTTTCTACAACACCCTGCTGGAGAGCGACGATCCGGCGCTGGTCATCGAGGTGCTCAACGGCTACCGTCTGAAGGAGCGGGTGCCCTCCAACCTCGCCGACTTCCGGCTGCCCCTGGGCGTGCCGGAGGTGCTGCGCGAGGGGACCGACGTCACCGTGGTGACCTACGGCGCCTGCTGCCGCATCGCCCTCGAAGCCGCCGAGAAGCTCGCCGAGGTGGGGATCGAGATCGAGGTCATCGACGTCCAGACCCTGCTGCCGTTCGACCTCCACGGCCGGATCGTCGAATCGCTCAAGAAGACCAGCCGCGTCCTCTTCCTCGACGAGGACGTCCCCGGCGGCGGCACCGCCTACATGATGCAGAAGGTGGTGGAGGAGCAGGGTGGATATAACTGGCTCGACTCCGAGCCCCGCACCCTCGCCGCCAAGGAGCACCGCCCCTCCTACGGCTCGGACGGCGACTACTTCTCGAAGCCCAACCGGGAAACCATCTTCGAGGCCGTCTACGAGCTGATGCACGAGGCGAGGCCGGGGGAGTTCCCGATTTTTTATCGGTAGGGGTAGGGGCAAGTCCGGGTAGGTTTTCAGGCCGCCTGAGACAACAGGCGCCGCATCGTCTCGGGCTCGCGGTCGATCGCTCGAAGCAGCGCGCGGGCGGGTGCATCGGGAGTGCTGCGGTGCTGCTCCCAATCGCGCAGGGTACTGATGGGCAGCCGGAAGGCCTCCGCGAACTCGACTTGAGTCATGGCGAGCCGCTGCCGCAACCTTTTTACGGGGGAGACCCGGCGCATCTTCGCCAACGCCTCCGAGTCGAGCGGCTGGGCATCGGGATCCGAGAGGGCTGCCGCCAGCACATCCTCGTCAGTCATTGCGCTCACTGCCGCCCAATCGGTCTCGCCGCGAGGCGGACTCTCACCAGGCTTCAGGGTCACCCGCGTAATATCGGTCTTCTTCATGTCGCGTAGCCCTCCGGGCAGAGATGATGCGGCATGTCCTTTCACCGCGCAGAGTCACGACGACGAACAGGACGTTACCGACCGCCGTACCCAGGACCCGTATCCGTTCTTCTTCGTAGCCAAAACGACTGTCGATCTCCTCAAGCCGGTTTGGATCTTCAAGCGCTGCGATAGAATCCCTGAAATCGATGCCGTGCTTGCGGAGGTTCTCGGTCGCCTTCGCGGCATCCCACTCGTAATCCATCCTCAGTCAAACTACTGGTTACCCGTAGTTTTGTCAACCCGTCCGGCCGGCCCCTCTCTCCCGTCCTCCTCGCCCCCCTCCCTCGCCGGGAGAGATGGGAGAAACGCGGATTGGCCACGCTATCGCTCTCGGGAGCACTACTTATTGCAGGAGGATCGTCCGCGCGGACGCTCCTCGATTCGGGCTCGGCCCGACCCCAACCACCGTCAGGAGGTCCGCCATGAAGAAGAACGTCCGTAAGCTCAAGCTCCACCTCGAATCGCTGCGCATTCTCGACGGGACGAACGTGTCCGGGGCTGGGAGCGGAGTGACGACCTGCACGCCGTCGTGCCCGGCGACCTGCGGCGCCAATCCGGCGACCACCACCCAACTAGCCGCCGCCTTCACCGGAAACGTGTGCTGCGTGTAGGAGCCGTTGGAGCAAGGTAGCATCCGGCGCGGGCACGCCCGCGCCGGCGCACCTCTACCCCCGCCACCTGAAACGCCGGCCTCTCGGCCTGAGACACAAAAACCCCGCTCTGCGTCACGCAATCCGTGGTCGCACTCTCTCTGTCCACCTTCTGAGACACTCAGTCCTCGGTCTGTAACGGAGAGACTCCGGGCGGCGAAACACTCGCCGAAGTCCGGTACACCCCCGCCGCGACCGCGTCGCTCCGACCTCGGTGCCCGCCGTTCCCTTCCAAGTCGTGGCGTTGCGATGCTTGACTTTGGTGTCGCAGGTCAAGCCGTAGCGGTGACAGCGCTAGCCGGCCGTCGCTTCGGCCCGGGACGCAGGGTCAGGAGTCGGAACCTGCCTCTCCCGCCTCCACCTTGCGATATTGCGCCGGCCGGGTTCCCGAGCCTGGGAACTCGACCGCGAGATCCCCGCGGATCCTCAGCTTCTGCAGGGCCCGGTACAGCGAGCAGCGGTTGGGCGTATAGCCGAGCAGACCCCAGGCGTCGGAGAAGGTGAACGTCTCGGGGAGCCGGGGGAGCACCGCCTTGAACCGGAGCGGTCGGTCAGAGCCCCATCTCGTCAAGGGATCGCGCGGTCAGGATCTTGTCCGCCAGGCGGTTCAGCCGGGCACGGGAGGTGATGGCCTCGATGCCGAGCCGCTTCTCTTCGGAAGGGGACCGAAGCGGCGCTCGAGCATTCGCATCAGGACCTCGCGTACACCCTCCACTCGTCCCTCCTGTTTCCCTTCCCTCCGGCCCTCCCGCCGCTGCTTCTGGCTCCACTCGCGCATGTTCTCTTCGAGCATAGACATATCCTCCAGATCGACCGTCTCCGGGATTGTAGCGCCAGGGAAGCTCCTGCGCATCACGGAAAGGAGCCAGATGGTTATCGTTCGGCGCAACTCCGGCTCTCCAGGTGGGAGCCGGGCCGCCAGCTCTCGCGTTAGCTGGAGGAACCTTTGGGGCTCTTCCGTGGTCTCGATCCGGAACAGGGAAGCGATCGTATTGCGGGAGAGCTCCGGGCGGTCCAGGTTCAAACGGCTCTCGTCCAGCACCAGATAGCGCAGACGGGGGAGGTGGCGCCGGAGGCTCGCGGGGACGTCGACGAACAGCTCCGTGAGGTCGAGGGGCGCGCGCCAGGGACGCTTGCCGTTGTAGAGCACGACAGGAAGGATCACGGGGAGCCTGGAGCCCGGCTTCAGCTTCTCCTTGCGGATGATCTCCTCGAGCAGCAGGCTGACGTAGGTCAGCATCCGCACCGCCATGAAAGGGTAGGAGGTGGACTGGAACTCCAGCAGCAGGTAGAGGTAGAACCAGCCTTCGTCCTCGCCCCGCCAGCGCACTCGCCAGACGACGTCGCTCTGGCGCTCCCGCAGGTCGTCGCTGATGAAGCCGCTCCCGATTCGCTCCAAAGTGCGGAAGTCGAGCCGGTCGATCCAGTCCGGCCGCAGGAAGCCGCGCGCCAGCTCCTCGACCGTCTGGGGATGGGAGAAGAGGCGTTTGTAGCCCTGGTCGTGTCCGGGCAGGACCTTCCGGTGTGGTCTCGTTCTGGCTCTCACAACCAGAATAAGACGGAAAACCGGGTCCGAAACTTGCTCGCCCTAGAACCATAAGGGTTTGAAGGGGGGGCGGCGAGGAGTCGAGATAGGTTCGCTCGAACCGGAGCGGCCGGTCAGAGCCCCATCTCGTCGAGAGACTTTGCGGTCAGGATCAGTCCGCCAGGCGGTTCAGCCGGGCTCGGGAGGTGATGGACTCAATGCCGAGCCGCTTCTCTGCGGGGAAGGGTGGCCTCTCCGGGGTTGTAGCGCCGGCGGCGCTTCTGCTCTTCGTATTGTTCGCGGGTCATGGCAGCGCGGATTGCAGCGCAGCGCGGGGATTGTGTTGCAAGGGCGGCGATATCGCCCCGGAGACGCCTCGCCGTCCCCGTGGCCTTCGCAGGATGTCGTAGAGCGTCTGAGGCGTCTCCGCTGCGGCGACGTCGTTCCGATCCTCTCGCCTCTTGGGCGTCGCGCCCTACCCCCGCCACCCCAAAACCTGATCGACCGAGCTCTGCGATACCGAGTGGTATCCCGGACGCGCCCTTTCGTAGATCCGCAGGGCCATCTCGGCGCCTTCGGGGGTCTTGGCCATGGCGGCGTAGAGGGGCTGGATGTACTTGCGGCGGCCGACGGTGGTGAGGAACTGTTCGAGCGCCGGGTAAGCGGGCGTGTACTTGGTTTCGACCACCTTGAGGAGCCAGGCGTCCAGAATCTCGGAATTCCCCGACTGGCTGAGGTGGAAGGTGGCGTCGAGGTCGGCCATCTTCGCGGCGTCGAGGGCCTCGGGGAGGTTGCGGAGGAAGTGGAGCCAGTGGTGCGTGGTCCAGCCGGTGGTGGTGAGCCGGGCGGCGGGGGTGCCGGCGGTGAAGGACTGGACGGCGCGGTCGACGGCGGTGAAGGCGTCCGAGTGGGGCTGGAAGGCGTTGGCGGGGATGCCAGGGTTGAACACCCAGGCGTCGATCTGGAGCCTGGCGATCTGCGCCTCGTCGCCGCCGAGGAGGTTCTGTTTCAGGTAGGCGACGAAGCGGGTGGAATCCATCGACTGGAAGGCGAAGGTGTCGAAATAGGTGCGCAGGAAGCGGTCGAGCCGCTCGCGCCCCACGGCGGCCTCCAGGGTGCGCAGGAAGAGCGCCCCCTTCTCGTAGGCGATGTCGCTGGTGCCCTCGTCGGGATCGCGGCCGGCGAGGTCGAGGTGGAGGCGGGTGTCGGGCTTGTCGAGGCCGCCGGCCTCCTTGACCGCGTCGTCGAGG
>DASWQX010000970.1:0-2499 GCA_036403495.1 Thermoanaerobaculia bacterium | reverse complement strand
GTAGGCGGCAGGATCCTCGTCCAGGATCGGTTGACCCCTGGAAGCATCGACACCGTCGGCATCGCCGCCGACGAGGCGGGCGACTTCCTGATTCTTTGGCAGGGGACGATCGGCGTCGGTCCGCAGGCGGATGGCTTTTATGCCCGGCGCTTTGCCGCCGACGGCACACCCCTGACCGGACGCCTGAGGTTGGAGGGTGGCAAAGTTCAGTCGCCGCGGCTCGCGATGGACCACGCCGGCAACTTCGTCGTGGCCTGGCTGCAGCTCGAGGTGGGACCGAACGGGCAGACCGGCGCCTTCGCCCAGCGCTTCACGGCGGGGGGAGCGCCCTTCCGGCCGGCCTTCCGGATGGACACCGGCGGCAGCAGCGAACCGCTGGTGGCGAGCGCCGCCGGGGGTACGTTCGTGGTGGTCGGGGGAATGCCCCGGCAGATCTTCGCTCGCCTGTACCGGAAGCGATAGAGGCGAGGGAGCCGCCGCCACAGCACGTCGGCATCACCCTGTCTGGACAGCTTCTCAGATCTTTCTGTATGCTGCGAGGCCTAGTTGTTCTCTATGGGCGCACAGCCCTGAGGAAGTCTTCCCTTGAAATCCGTCCATCGTTTCCTGCTGCCGTTCCTTCTCCTGCTCACCGGCCCCGGACTGGTCTCGGCCCAGAAACCCCTGGGTGCCGAGTTCCTGGTCAACGATTCGATCCAGCAATCCGGCGTTTCCCGGGTGGCGACGAATGATGCCGGAGAGTTTGTGGTCAGCTGGATCCATCAGGAAATTTCGTCCGGCGCGCTCTTCGTCTATGCGCGCCGCTATGGGGCCGATGGCCGCCCTGCCACCGGCCCGATCGCCGTCACGAGCACATTGAGCGGCACGGCGCAGCAGGTCGTCACGATGCGGGCGGACAGCTCGTTCGCCGTCGCCTGGACCGACCGCGGGAAGGGGACGGATTCGATCCTCCGGCTCCGCTGGTACTCCGCGGCGGGAGTGCTCGAGAAGGATTCCGTGGTGACGCGGGAGAAGGTGGTCAACCTCGCCGTCGCCGGCCGGGAGGATGGCCGCTTCGTGCTCGCCTGGACCAGCGCGGACTCCGACGACCCCGCAGACCCCTCGGCGGTGCGGGCTCGCGTCTTCGCCGCGGACCGTTCGCCGGCCACCCCCGAGATCCTCGTCGATCCTTTGGGCGCCGAGCCGGCCGTGGCGATCGGCCCCTCCGGCGAGCTGGCGGTGGCCTGGTTTCATGGCGACCCGTTGCCGTCCCCCGCCATCCATCTGCAGGTCCAGATGCGGCGCCTGGGCGCCGACGGCACGCCGGACGGGCCGGTGACGACCGTCAGCCCGCCGACCGAGTTGGGGCCGCTCACGATCCAGCTCGGCAAGGACGGCCAGGGGAACATCCTGCTCGCCGAGTCCGGCACCTTCGAGGAGTGGGGACAGGGGACCTTCGTGCGCCGCTTCCGCCACGACGGAAAGGAGCTGGGCCCGACGCTCCATCTGAACCACGACGTGCGGAGCCTGTCCCTCGGCCAGGCCGGCAACTTCGTGGTCGGCTGGACTGAACCGCTGGGAGACGGCAGCCGCGACAGCCGGCAGGTCTTCGCCCGCCGCTTCGCCGAGGACGGCCGCCCTCTCGGCGGCAACGTCGCCGTCACCGGGGACACTCCCGGCCACCGCTCACTGGGGCAGGTCGCGATCGGGACCGCAGGAGGATTCGTGGTGACCTGGGACAGCGACCAGCGGGAATTCCACAGCGACGTCTTCGCCCGGCGGTACCACCGATAATCCGCGGCACCCGCCAAGCGCTTCCGGCGCTGATCCGGGCCGGCTTACAGCAGGTCGTCCAGCCGCTCCCCCGTTCCCCGCTCCTCGGGCGCCGTCCCACGGCGGAAGATCCGCGCTCCGCGCGCTCCGCCGAGGGTGGCGTGGTCGCTTTAGATCCGCAGCCATCTCCCCAGTAGAGCGTCTATAGCAGGTCCCCAGTTGAGCGACTCGCTACCCTTCCTTTGCCAGATAAGAGTCAAAAATCTGGGATTGCGAATAGCCCTGATACGGTACTCCTATCGCTATAACTTCTCACAGGAGGTACAATCATTGACAGTTCTGCTATGGTTAGCCATCGTCGGCAGGGCACCACATATACATATTGGAGAAACTGCACGCGTGGACCTAAAAATATTTGTTTCTTTCTCGGGCACCAGGGGGCGGCAGTTGGCCGAGGCATTAAAGGAATGGCTACCACTTATTAGCCATCGGCTGCGACCGTGGCTGTCGAGCACGAACATTCGCAAAGGTGCCGAATGGCAGGAGCAAATCCGCCTAAACCTAAGAGCGGCAGGAGCTGCCTTAATATGTCTTACGCCAGAGAATATTTTGGAGCCATGGATCTTATTTGAAGCTGGCGCCCTATCAATGAACTTCGAGGAACAACGGCTGGTCTGTCCCATCTTGTTAGACCTTCATAGCTCCCAACTGAGCGGCCCTCTCGAACAGTTCCAGTCAACATCGCTG
>DASWQX010000969.1:0-4933 GCA_036403495.1 Thermoanaerobaculia bacterium | reverse complement strand
CGCAGCTTCACCTGCTGATCGGTGCGGCCCAGGTACTCGATCTCACCGCTCGGGAGATGACGCGCCAGGTCGCCGGTCCGATAGAGGCGCGCCCCGGGCTCCCGGCCCAGGGCATCGGGCACGAAGCGCTCCGCCGTCAGGTCGGGGCGCGCCAGGTAGCCGCGGCCCACCTGCACGCCACCGATGAGCAGCTCGCCGGGGACCCCCACCGGCACCGGGTTGCCGTCGGCGTCGAGCAGGTGAATCTCGGTGTTAGCCACCGGATAACCGATCGGCACCACGCCGCGTCCGCCTTCGTGCTCGCAGGCCCACCAGGTCACGTCCACCGCCGCTTCCGTCGGCCCGTACAGGTTGTGCAGCCCGACCTCCGGCAGCCGCGCGAAGAAGCGCCGCTCCAGCTCCAGCGGCAGCGCCTCGCCGCTGCACACCACCCGTCTTAGGGAGACGCACTCCTCCACTCCCGGCGCTTCCAGGAACACCTGGAGCATCGAGGGGACGAAGTGCAGCGTCGTGATCCCCTCCTCCACGATCGTCCGCGCCAGATAGGCGGAATCCTGGTGCCCGCCGGGAACCGCCATCACCAGCCGCGCACCGGTCAGCAGCGGCCAGAAGAATTCCCAGACCGAGACGTCGAAGCTGAACGGGGTCTTCTGGAGCACCCGGTCGGCGACCGTCAGCCCGTAGCGCTCCTGCATCCAGAGCAGCCGGTTGACGATGCCGCGATGGCTGTTCATCGTCCCCTTCGGACGTCCCGTCGAGCCGGAGGTATAGATCACGTAGGCGAGGCTCGCGTCGCTCGCCTCGCCCTCCAGCCGCTCCCCGCGCTCCGCCGCCGCGCCGTCGAGCGAGACCACCGTGGCTTCCTGCGAAGGCAGCCGCGGGATCAACTTCTCTTGCGACAGAACGACCGGCACCCGGGAGTCGGCAAGCATGAAGGCCAGGCGATCGGCCGGGTAGTCCGGATCGAGCGGCAGGTAGGCGCCCCCCGCCTTGAGGATGGCGAGCAGCGCCACCACCATCTCCGGCGAGCGCTCGGCGAAGACCCCTACCGCCATCTCCGGCCCCACTCCCAGTGCCCGCAGTCGCCGCGCCATGTGGTTGGCGGCGCCGTCGAGGGCGGCGTAGGTCAGGTCGTCGCCGTCGAAGCGGACGGCGACCGCGTCGGGGGTCCGCGCCACCTGCTCCTCGATCAGCTCGTGGAGGCGGATGCCGGTGCGGTACTCCACCCCCGTGTCGTTCCACTCCACCAGTTGCCGCGCCTCGGCCGCCGTCAGCAGCGGCAGCTCGGAGAGCCGGCGCTCCGGCGCTTCCAGCGCGCCGGCGAGAAGCGTTTCCAGGTGCCCCTTCAGCCGCTCCACAGTGGCGCGGTCGAAGAGGTCGGACTTGTAGTAGAGCAGGCCGCCGATCGGCCCCTGGGGGTCCTCGAACAGCGACAGGCTGAGGTCGAGCTTCGAGGTAGTGACCGCGAACTCCTGGCCTGTCAGCTTCAGGCCTGGAAGCTCGAAGACCTGATCGATGGCGTTCTGGAGGGCGAACATCACCTGGAAGAGCGGCGAGCGCGACAGGTCCCGCTCGGGCTGCAGTTCCTCGACCACCTTCTCGAACGGCAGGTCCTGATGGGCGAAGGCGCGCACGGCGGTCTCCCGCACCCGCACCAGCAACTCGCGGAAGGTAGGATTGCCGCCGGCGTCGGTCCGCAGCACCAGGGTGTTGAGGAAGAAGCCGATCAGCGGCTCGATCTCCGGACGGCCGCGGTTGGCGCTCGGCGTCCCCACCTGGATGTCGGCGCGGCCGGTGAGGCGCGCCAGCAGGGCGGTGTAGGCGGCCAGCACGGTCATGAAAAGCGTGGCTCCCCCCTCGCGGCGGCCGAAGGCGGCGATGGCGGCGCGCAGCTCGCGCGGCCAGCGAACCGGCAGTCCGGCGCCGCGGGCGGTCTGCACCGGCGGCCGCGGCCGGTCGGCCGGCAGCTCCAGCGGCGCCGCTCCGGCCAGCCGCTCGCGCCAGTAGGCGATCTCGGACTCCAGCACCTCCCCCTGCAGCCACTCGCGCTGCCAGCGGGCGAAGTCCGCGTACTGGATCGGCAGCTCCGGCAGCGGCCGGCCGGCGTAGAGCGCCGCCACCTCGCGCACCAGCACGCCCATCGACCAGCCGTCCGAGACGATGTGGTGCATCGTCAGCACCGCCACGTGCTCCTTGGGCGCCAGGCGGAGCAGAAGAGTCCGCAGCAGGGGGCCGCGGGCGAGGTCGAAGGGGCGCTCCACCTCTCGGGAGACCTGGCGGTCGACCTCGCGGGCCCGCTCCGCCGCGCTCAGTGCCGAAAGGTCGAGCTGAACGAGGGAGAAGCTCCCCTCCGCCGCGACGAGCTGCGCCGGCCCGCCTTCCATCTCGCCGAAGGTGGTGCGCAGCACCGCGTGCCGGCGCGTGACCTCGGCCAGGGCGCCGGCCAGCCGGCCGACGTCGAGGGCGCCGGCGAGCCGCAGCGCGTTGGGGATGTTGTAGGTCGAGGCGCCCGGGTCGAGCTGGTCGAGGAACCAGAGGCGCTCTTGGGCGAAGGAGAGCGGCAGGGGCTCGCCCGGCACGATCTCCCGCCGCTCGATGGCCGTCAGGGTCCGCGCCGGCCGCAGCTCGTAGCCCAGCCGCGCGGCGAGGTCCCGCGCCGGCTCGCCCAGGAAGTCCCGCCGAACCTCCTCCCGCCAGCGCTCGGCCACGGCGGCATCGACCCCCTGGAACTGGTGGAACTTGACGTCCCCCAGCATCCGCGACTCGGCGTGGAGGCCATCGGTCATCCGCGCCGGCCCCTGCTTGTAGGGCTCCGCCATGTCCGGGTGATAGGCGATGCCGAGGAAGTCGCAGAGCGCCCGCAGCTCGCCCTCCGGATCGCGCAGCAGGTCCTCGAAGCGGACGGTGGCCTGCCGGGCCGCCGGCACGCCGGCCAGGAACTCCTCGATGTTGCGGTGGGCCAGCACCCAGAGCGCCTCGGCCAGCTCCGTGCGGCTGAACGGATGCTCCTGGTGGAAGAAGATCTGGTCGATCCGCGCCTCCTCGAAGGAGCGGATCATGCCGTAGGGGTGGCGCACGAGATGGACGTAGAGCGGCTGCTCGAACTCCTCCTCGGCCCGCCGCAGCGCCTCCCGGTCCCAGGCGTAGGTAGGGGTCTTGTCGACCAGCAGGCGGTCGCCGATCCACTCCTGGAGCACGCCGTAGAGCTCCTGGGTGCTCCTCCCCTCGCGCTCGAAGCTCTCGACCAGCGCGGTGGCCTCTTCCGCCGTCACGCCGCGCGCCTCCATCACCGCCCGCAGCGCCCCTTCCAGGCGGAAGGCGTCGCGGCCGGGGAACCCCGCGCGGCGGTCGGGCAGGGTGTCGAAGTTGAGCAGCTCCAGCTCCGGCGGCGCGAAGAGCAGCGGGTTTCCCGCCAGCATCACGCGCAGCAGCGTCGAGCCCGAGCGCGGCGGGGACAGGACGAACAGCGCCGGCGGATTTGGCGGATACCTGGGTTCCATCGCGGCCCCGGCGGGCCGCTGGGGCCGGGTGTGGATCAGGGCGCGGACCGCCTCGATCTCCTCGTCACCGACACGATGGACTGTTCCGCGCTCCCCCTGTTCGCCTTCTCCCTCGCCCCAGAGCCGTGCGACCGTCTCCGTGTACTCCCGCGTCAGGTATGACGCCAGGCGGGCGATCGTCGGGTGGTCGAAGATCGTCACCACGTGGACGATCTCGCCCAGCTCTTTCTGGAGGCGGTTGATGAAGATCGCGCCGGTGATCGAGTTGCCGCCGGTCTGGAAGAAGCTCTCGTCGACCCCCAGCGATCCGGCCTCGACCCCCAGCACCTCGCTCCAGAGGCCGGCCAGGAAGCGCTCCAGCGCGGTTCGCGGCAGGACCCGCTCCTGCTCGACGCGGGTGGCCCGGTCGGGCGCCGGCAGCGCCTTGCGGTCAGCCTTGCCGGAGGTCGTCAGCGGCATTGCGTCGAGTACCACCAGGGCCGACGGCAGCATGTAATCCGGCAGCGACTTGGAAAGCCTCTCACGAAGTTGGGCCAGCTCCGGCGCCGCCTCCCCTTGTCGCAGGGTGACGTAGGCCGCCAGATTGACGGCGCCGAGGGCGTCCCCCTCCGAGCGCGCCATCACCACCGCCTCCCGCACCGACGGCTCCGCCGCCAGCGCCGATTCGATCTCCCCTAGCTCGATGCGCAGCCCGCGCACCTTCACCTGGTGGTCGATGCGCCCCAGGAAGTCCACCGCGCCGTCCGGCAGCCGCCGCGCCAGGTCACCGGTGCGGTAGAGGCGCCGGCCGGGCTCGGCCGCCAGCGGATCGGGGACGAAGCGCTCCGCCGTCAGGTCGGGGCGCGCCAGGTAGCCGCGCCCCACCTGCACGCCGCCGATAAACAGCTCGCCGGGGACCCCCACCGGCACCGGATTGCCATCGGCGTCGAGCAGGTGGATCTGGGTGTTGGCCACCGGATAGCCGATCGGCACCACACCCCGCCCCTCCTCGCGCTCGCAGGCCCACCAGGTCACGTCCACCGCCGCTTCCGTCGGCCCGTACAGGTTGTGCAGCCCGACCTCCGGCAGCCGCGCGAAGAAGCGGCGCTCCAGCTCCAACGGCAGCGCCTCGCCGCTGCACACCACCCGCCGCAGCGAGACGCACCCCTCCACCCCCGGCGCCTCCAGGAACACCTGGAGCATGGAGGGGACGAAGTGCAGCGTCGTGATCCCCTCCTCGACGATCGTCCGCGCCAGGTAGGCCGAGTCCTGATGTCCGCCGGGCCGGGCCATCACCAGCCGCGCGCCGGTCAGCAGTGGCCAGAAGAATTCCCAGACCGAGACGTCGAAGCTGAACGGGGTCTTCTGGAGCACCCGGTCGGCGACCGTCAGCCCGTAGCGCTCCTGCATCCAGAGCAGCCGGTTGACGATGCCGCGATGGCTGTTCATCGTCC
>DASWQX010000968.1:0-1689 GCA_036403495.1 Thermoanaerobaculia bacterium | reverse complement strand
GGTGTTCACCCAGGTCCTGCTGGCCGACGAGATCAACCGCGCCACCCCCCGCGCCCAGGCCTCGCTGCTCGAATGCATGGCCGAGCGTCAGGTGAGCGTCGACAACCGCACCTATCTCCTGAAGCGCCCCTTCTTCGTCATCGCCACCCAGAACCCGATCGAGCACGAGGGGACCTTCCCGCTCCCCGAGGCGCAGCTCGACCGCTTCCTGATGCGGCTCGCCATCGGCTATCCCAGCCTGGCGGCCGAGGAGCAGATGCTGGTGCGCTCTGCCGGCGATCCGCTCGAGAAGGTGGTGCCGGTGCTGAGCCTGGAGGCGCTGGCGGAGCTCCAGGATCAGGTCCGCGAGGTGCACGTCCACCCCGAGGTGCGGCGCTACCTCGTGGCGGTCATCACGTCCACCCGCAACGCCCGCGAGCTGGTGCTGGGCGCCGGCCCCCGCGCCACCCAGGGGCTCTACCGTGCCTGCCAGGCGCGGGCGGCCCTCGCCGGCCGCAATTTCGTGCTCCCCGACGACGTCAAGCGTCTCTATCCGGCGATGCTCTACCACCGGGTGATCCTCGGCACCGAAGGGCGGCTCTCCAAGCGCAGCGTGCAGCAGGTGGTAGACCAGGCGGTCGGCCTCGTGCCGGCCCCCCTCGTCGACGCCGGCCCGGCGGCCACCGGCCGGCCCGTGGGCCGGTCCCTCGAATGAATACTGCCGCCGCGGCGGTCCGCCCGGCGCCCCGGGAGGTCTCCCGCGAGGTCTCCCGTGAGGTCCGTAATCAGCGCCGCCGCCAAGCCCTCTTCTGGGCTTCGGGAGTCGGGCTCCTCGCCCTCCTCGTCTCCCTCTTCTCGGCCGGCTTCTTCCTCTATGCCGCCGTGGTCACCGCCGCCGTCCTCGGGCTCGCGGCTCTGCTCCCCGCCGCCAGCCTGGCGGGCGTGGAGGTGCGGCGCGGCCTGGAGTCGGCGGAGATCGAGCTGGGGGGAGCGGTCGAGTCGCGGCTGGTGCTTCACAACCGCAAGGCCTTCCCGGCCCCCTGGCTGTTCTGGCGCGAGGAGGTCGATCCCGGCCTCGACGTCGAGGGGGTGAGCTGCGGTTTCCTGACCCTGGCGAGCGAGCAGACGATCCGCACCGCCTGCACCCTCCACAGCACCCGCCGCGGGCTCTTCCGGGTGGGGCCGGCGGTGATCGAGGCGAGCGATCCCTTCGGGCTGGTGAAGCGGTTCACCGTCGATTCGGAGGTGCGCTTCGTCACCGTCCTGCCGCGCGTTGTGCCGCTGGGGGAGGGGTGGCCGCTCGGCCACCGGCCGGTCCACGAGACCCCCCGCCGGCGCAGCCCCTTCGAGGACCCCGCCCGCTTCCTCGGCGTGCGCGACTACCGGCCGGGGGACGCCCTGCGCCGCATCCACTGGCGGGCCACCGCCCGCACGGGGATCTTGCAGGTCAAGCTCTTCGAGCCGACCGTGCTGGCGGGTGTGCTGCTGGCCGTGGAGATGGGGAGGTCCGCCTGGCCGCGCGCCTCGGCCGAGACGGGGAGCGATCCCGGCGTCGAGCTCGCCGTGACGGCGGCGGCCTCGATCGCCGAGCTGGTCCTCGCCGGCAACCAGTCGGTGGGGCTGCTCTCGAACGGCGGCGACGCGGCCGAGAGTTTCCCCGCCGACTGGACCGGCGGGAGCTTCCGGCGCTACGAGGACGCCCTGGAGGAC
>DASWQX010000967.1:0-5631 GCA_036403495.1 Thermoanaerobaculia bacterium | reverse complement strand
GGGGGCGGCCCTACCGCGGCAGCCGCAGGAGGGCCTCGCAGCCCCGGCCCTCCTTGCGGTTCTCCAGGGTGAGCGTGCCGCCGTGCGCCTCGGCGATCTGCCGGCTGAGGACGAGGCCGATGCCGCTCCCCTCCGGCTTCGTGGTGTAGAAGGGGACGAACAGGTTGTCGGTGTTGCTGAGACCCGGGCCCTCGTCCTCGACGCGGACCTCGACGTTTCCGCCCTCCATGCGCCAGCCGACGCCCACGCCGCCGCCGGTCACCAGGGAGGCGTCGACGGCGTTGCGGATCAGGTTGATCAGGAGCTGCTCGACCTGGTCGGCGTCCGCCTCGATCGACACTTCCGGCCCTTTCTCGACGTAGACCGGCAGTCGGGTCTCCAGCGCGGCGGTGCGGCGGATCAGCGCCGCGAGCTCGAAGGGGGTCCGCCGCGGCGGCGGCAGGCGAGCGAGCCGCGCATAGGCCGCCATGAAGCGGATCAGCGCCTCGGAGCGGTTGCCGATCACCTCCAGGCCGTGCTGCATGTCCTCCCGCCAGTCCTCCGGCGCCGGCTCGCGGGTGAGCAGGCTCACCAGCGTCCCGGCCATCGAGTGGATAGGGGCGAGCGAGTTGTTGAGCTCGTGGCCGAGCACGCGGATCAGCCGCTTCCAGGCCTGGCGCTCCTCCTCGCGCAGGGTCTGCGAGAGGTCCGAGATCACCAGCAGGCGATGGGGGAGGCCCCCTTCGCGGAAGGTGCTGCGGCGGATCTCCCAGCGCCCCGGGCCGCCGGGGAACGTGAGGGCGAGGGTGCGCGAGACCTCGCCGTCGAGCAGGCCGGTGAGCCCCAGGTCCTCGGCAGGCTTGCCCAGCAGGCGGTCGCCGGATTCGGCGAGCAGCCGCTCGCCGGCGCGGTTGACCAGCCGGAGCTGGCCCTGGTCGTCGAAGGCGAAGACGGCGACGTCCACCTCGTCGACGACCCGGTGGAGGAGCGCGGCGGCCTCCACGGCTCCCAGCCGCTGCTCGCGCAGCACCTCGCCGATCGCGTTGACCTCCTGGATCACCTGCGAGAGCGCGTCGACCTCCTGGGGTTGGCGGGCGCGCAGCGAGAAATCCCCCTCGCGCAGGGCGGAGAGGAGGTTGGCGAGCGTCTGCAGCGGCCGCACGACGCGGTCGCGGAGCTGCGCGGCCAGCCACCCCCAGAGGAAGATCCCGAACAGGGTCACCGTCCAGCGGAGCTTGAGCGAGTGAGGGTCGAGCCAGACGAAAAGCAGGGCGAGCGTGGTCCCCGGCAGGCCGGTCGCCAGCGCCATCAGCAGGAGGCGGTCCTCGAAGGCGAGCGCCCGGCTCCGGCCGGAGCGCAGCAGGCCGCGGAAGGGAGCGCGGCGGGCGGGGGGGTCAGAGGCCATACTTCTCGAGCCGCCGGTAGAGGGCGCTGCGCGAGAGGCCGAGGGCCTGGGCGGCCTGGCTGACGTTGCCGCCGTAGCGGGCGAGCGCCTTCTGGATCAGCACCCGCTCCACGTCTTCGAGCGTCATGTCCTCGAGGCGCGGCGGGGCCGCGGCGGGCGCCGCCGGTTGCAGATTGAGGTCGGCCGCCCGCACCCAATCGCCGCGCCCCATCAGCACGCCGCGCTCGACGGCATGGTCGAGCTCGCGCACGTTGCCTGGCCAGGAGTGGCCGAGCAGCGCCGCGACGGCGGCCTCCTCGCAGCCGCGGAACGGCTTGCGGTAGCGCTGCGCGTGGGCTTCGAGGAAACGCTGGGTGAGCGGCGGGATGTCGTCGCGGCGCTCGCGCAGCGGCGGGATGGGGATCTCCACCGTGTTCAGGCGGAAGAGCAGGTCCTGGCGGAAACGGCCGGCCGCCACCTCCTCGCGCAGGTCGGCGTTGGTGGCGGAGACGATCCGCACGTCGGCGGTGCGGGTCTTCGACGAGCCAAGGCGCTCGAACTCGCCGGTCTCCAGCACGCGCAGGAGCTTGGCCTGCTGGTTGAGCGAGATGTTGGCGATCTCGTCGAGAAAGAGGGTGCCGCCGTCCGCCAGCTCGAAGCGGCCGACGCGGTCGGTCTTGGCGTCGGTGAAGGCGCCGCGCACGTGGCCGAAGAGCTCGCTCTCGAACAGCGCCTCGGAGAGGCCGCCGGTGTTGACCGTCACCATCGGCACGCCGGAGCGGGCGGAGGCGGCGTGGAGCGCCCGCGCCACCACCCCCTTGCCGGTGCCGTTCTCGCCGGTGATCAGCACGTTCGCCTCCGAGGGGCCGACCCGCTCGATGAGGTCGAGCACCGGCTGCATCTGCGGCGAGCGGGCGATCAGGATCGGCTCCCCCTCGCCCTCGGCGCGCAGGATCTCGTTCTCGGCCTCCAGCCGCTTGCCCCGGCGGAGCGCCCGGTGGAGGTCGATCTGGGTGCGCAGGATGGCGAGGAGGCGGGCGTTGTCCCAGGGCTTCTCGACGAAGTCGCGGGCGCCCCGGCGCATCGCCTCGACGGCGACGTCGACGCTTGCCCAGGCGGTCATCACCACCACCGGCAGGGCGTCGTCGACCGCGCGCAGGCGGGCGAGCAGGTCGAGCCCCTCGCGGCCGGAGGTGGTGTCCCGGGTGTAGTTGAGGTCCATCAGCACCGCGTCGAAGTCCCGGGTGGTGACGGCCTGGAGGATCTCGGCGGGGGAGCCCGCGGTCTCGGTGTCGAACTGCTCGGCCTTGAGCATCAGCCGGAGCGCCTCGCGCACCTCGCGCTGGTCGTCCGCGATCAGGATCCGGGGCTTGTGGGTGACGCCGTTCATTATCCCCGACCCCACCAATAGAAGGGCCTTCTCCGTTGATGCATGACCGCCAGGATTCGAACCTCATGGTCGCGAATCGTGTACAGCAGGCTGTAGGGGAAACGTCGAAGCGGCTTTCGGCGGACGTCGCCACGAACCATCGCGGCAGCCTCAGGATGTGCCACGACGTTCTTCAGCGCCTCTTCTACGGCCAGCAGGAACCGCTCGCGCAGGCTCTCAGATTCGAGTCCGTAGTAGGCCGCGGCTTCCCTCAATTCCATCCGTGCCTGCGAATTGAAGGAGGCGGACCATTTCATTTCGGGCTCGATCGCAACTCGCGCAGCACCTGATCCGCGGGTATGCCTTCGATCTTGCCGGCATCCCACTCCTGCTCCCGGCGTTCAGCCTCATCCAACCACAGCTTCTCGATCTCAACCTCCGACAGGGCGTCCAGACTTCCGAGCAGGCGCTCGGCCAGGAGGGCTCGAGACTTTGGATCCAATCGCAGGGCTTCGTTTTCGAGCTCGTTGAGTGTCATAGCTTCCTAGTATACGAGGTCGGCCGCCGGCAAAAAAAAGGGCTGCCGCGATCGGGGCGGCAGCCTTCAAAGGCGCGCGAACATCACCCGCGCACGCCGCGCGGGGTACCTATTTCCTTTACACGACCTCGAAGCCGCTCCGCTTGAGCTCGCGGCTCTCGACCTCGCGCTGGATCCCGGTCTCCTCCTCGACCACGCGGCCGTCGAAGAGATGGATCGTGCGCTGGGCGTAGCGGGCGAATCGCGGGTCGTGGGTGACCATGCAGATGGTGGCGCCGTCCCGGTGGAGATCCGCCAGGAGGTCCATCACCGTCTCGCTGTTCTTGGAGTCGAGGTTGCCGGTGGGCTCGTCGGCGAGCAGGATCGAAGGCTTGCCGACCACCGCGCGGGCGACCGCGACGCGCTGCTGCTGACCGCCGGAGAGCTGCGACGGGTAGTGCTTCATGCGGTGCGACATGCCGACCCGCTCGAGGGCCTCCTGCACGCGCTCCTTGCGCTCCTTGGCGGCCATGCCGCGGTAGGTCAGCGGCAGCTCGACGTTCTCGTAGACCGTGAGGTCGCCGATCAGGTTGAAGGCCTGGAAGATGAAGCCGATCTCACGGTTGCGGATGCGCGCCCGCTCCGAGAAGGAGAGGTCGGCGACCTGCTTGCCGTTCAACCGGTATTTGCCGTCGCTGGGGGTGTCGAGCAGCCCGAGGATCGACAGCAGCGTGGTCTTGCCGCAGCCGGAAGGACCGGCGATCGACACGTACTCGCCGTTGCGGATCTCCATGTGGATGCCCGACAGCGCGTGGGTCTCGACCTCGTCGGTCATGAAGACCTTGACGACTCCGTCGAGCTGGATCAGCGACTCGGATGTTGCGGTCATAGTTCCTCCAAATTCTCAGCCGTCGCCGCTCTGGCGGACGGCGCAGGGTGTTAGCTCTTCAGATGGATCCTCTTGAACCCGTCCTGCGCCGAGGTGTCCGAGAGGATCACCTTGTCGCCGGCCTGCAAGCCCTTGACGATCTCGACGGTGTTGACCGACATGCGGCCGATCTCGACGGGCGTCCGGTTCGCGTATTGGCCATCCTCGTTGAGCTTGAACAGCTCGATCTTGCTGTTCGGCGACCCGAAGCTCGGGCGGCCGACGAAGAGCACGTTTTCCAGCCGCTCGATCTCGATCGTGCCGTCCACCGAGAGGTCCGGACGGGCGCCCTCCGGCAGCTTGCCGTCGAGGGCGACGTCGACGATCACCGTGCCGTCCTGTACCGACGGCGCGACGCGCATGACGTGGCCGGTGACCAGGCCGTTGCGGGTGTCGATCGAGGCCGTCAGACCGAGCTTGACGTCCTTGGCCTGCACCTCGGGGATGTGCAGCTCGGCCTTGAGCTTCTCGGGCCGGGCGACGCGCGCCAGCACCGTGCCGGCGGTCACCCGCTGGCCCACCTGCACCGGCAGCTCCTGGAGCACGCCGGGGATGCCGGCCCGCACCTTGAGCGAGTCCACCTGATGCTGGCGCAACTGATAGAGCGCCGCGTTCTGCTCGACCCGCGCCCGCTGGGCGGCGAGCTGGGCGGCGGCCGAGCGCTTGTTCTGCTCGTAGCGCTCCTCTTCGATCGTCGCCTGCTTGACGAGCTGCTCGGATTTGAGGGCCGACAGTTTCTGGGTGATGTCCGGCAGCAGCCCCTCCTTGAACAGCTTGAGGTCCGCCTGCGCCTGGAGCTTCGCCTGCTCGCTCTGCGACTTCACCAGGTTCACCTGAGCCTGCTGGCTGAGCACCTGGCTGTCGAGCTGGGCCTTGAGGTTGTCGAAGTCCGCCTGCGCGCCCTTGAGCTGCGACTGCGCCTCCAGGGCGTTCTGCTCGAGCTGCGGATCGCTCATCTCCATCAGCACCGTGTCCGGGGTGACGGTCACGCCGGGCAGCGCGGGGATGCGTTCGATGCGCGCCTCCACCGGCGCCGAGATCCAGCGCACGTCCTCCGGCACCAGGGTGCCGGGGCCGCGAACGCTGCGCAGCATCGGGCCTCGCTGGACGGTGTCGATCCACACCGTCTCCTTCTGCACCGTCGGGGCCGCCGGCTCGAGGCGCGACAATCCGAAGGTGACGAGCGAGATCGCCGCGATGCCAATGACGATCATGATCGTGCGCCGCGTGCGGCGCTTCTGTGCTTCTCCGGTCCTTGGTATGTCCATTCCCATAGCTTTTCTCCGGTCAGTCTACGCATCGCGCGTGCCAAGGTTTCAGACGTCGTAAACTCTTGATTCAATGAATTTTAAGCGTTCTTTCACGGGCGAGAAGTGTCCGGAGCCGGGATACGGGCGTCCCAGAACCGGACACTCGTCGAAGAGCATTCGTGCTAGCCTTGATTGCGATGGACA
>DASWQX010000966.1:0-2330 GCA_036403495.1 Thermoanaerobaculia bacterium | reverse complement strand
CAAGCAACAAGGTGGAGGAAGGGCCAAGCAGGATATAGAACCATTCAAGTCCTTTTACGTTATGGACCTTTGTGGAAGTGATCAAGGCAGTCATTGCCGCCAGGAGTCCCACGGCCCATGTAAGAAAAAACTCATTTTGCTTACCTAACTCGGGGAACCCTTTCTCTGGCTCTGAAGATTCTGATTGTGGGCGCGCCGCCGCGCTGGCTTGGGGCGAAGCAACCTTCCCGGAAGGCCCGTGAAGTGGCGCTGCTTTCCCATACGATGAGCGAATAGCTTCTACTTCGCTGTAACACCACCATGCTGGAAAGAGAGCGGAGAAGAGCAGGATGATGAGACGTATTCTCTTCGTAGTCACCGGGCCTCTCTTTCTTCTATTCGAACCGAACCGCGGGCATAGCGAGATACAGTGTGTCCAGAGCTAGGATGGTGCTCTGACGAGCCTCTTCCCCGTGTGTGGCCATGGCGTCTCCGCAGAGACGCTGTGGTTGGTTCGTCAATTATACCGTAAAGACCCCTTGTAACCCGCCAATCACCATCCCGGCAGAGGCTTCCGGTAGTAGTACCAGATCAGCAGCACTATCGGCACACCCAGGAAGCAACCGCCCCCGAGAAGCTGCTCGAGAGTGCGGATCGGCGTGGGCGTCTTGACTCCGATCCAGTCTTCGATGGCCGTATAGCAACCCCGCTCCCTGCCGGTGTCGGGATCCTCCGGCGCGAGGCCGTACGAAAAGCCGTCGAAGATCAGCCACCAGGAGAGCGTCCAGACACCGAGGAGGGAGAGGAGCCTGATCGAGTCCTTACGCTGCCAGGGCCGCTTTTCCGTCGCCGTAGATTGATCCATTCCCGGGCTCTTTGGAGATCCATCACTGCCGCGGCACGTACACCCCCGGCACCCCGAGTTGGGCCGCCGTCTGGTTGAGCGCCGCGAGGTCCTTGTCCAACAGGACTGAGAGCTCGGCTTCGTCGGCCGCCAGCTCCTGGACCTGGGCGGTGAAGACCTGGCGCATGCCGTCGGTCGGGGCGCCGTTGCCGTTGGTCGACCAGTCCATCAGGGGGGCCAGCCGCGAGTAGAGCTGGGTGCCACCCCTCTGGGCGAGGACGTCATAGGTGATCTCGGCCTTGGGGTTGTGCAGGCGCGCCTCGAGGGCGTCGAGCTTGTCGATCAGGGCGCGCGCGGGCTCGATCAGCGGCTTGGCCTTGTCGTCCTTGGCGAGCAGCTCGTTGCGCTCGGCGAGCTGGCGGCGGACGGCGCGCAGGCGAAGGACGTCGTGGGTGAGGCGCGTGATGGTGTCCCGGATGCCGAGGGTGAAGCGGAGCTGCTCGGCGAGGTCGGCGTCGGAGACGGTCTCGCGCGGGTCGCGCTGGAGGGTGAACGGCGCGGTCGCCGTCTTGCCGTCCACGGTCAGCCGGAGCGTATAGGTGCCTGGCACCGCCGCCGGTCCGTTGCCGGGATAGCCGGAGTCGAGCTTGGCGTTGGAGATCATCTCAGCCCCTTCCCAGGCGAGGTTCCAGTTCCCGCGCTGGATGCCGGCCTTCTTGGGGAGGGCGAGCTCGTCGAGCTGATCCTTCTCCTCCTTCACGTACTCGCTGCTGCCGGTGGGCTCCTTGGCCTTGCTCGAGAGGGTGGTGACCACCTTGCCCGCGGCGTCGAGCACCTCCAGGGTGACCTCCCCCTTGGGCTCGTCCTTCAGCCAGTAGTAGACGCGCGCGCCGCCGGGCGAATTCGGGATGGTCCAGCCCCCCTTGTAGCTGTTGTGGAAAGTCCAGCGGACGGCGTTGGGGACCGGGAAGACGTAGAGGCCGTTGGCGGTGGCGGAGGACGGCAGGGGATCGCGCACGGCGCCGAGGTCGTCGAAGATCCACATCGAGCGGCCATGGGTGGCGAGGACCAGCTTGTCGTCCTTCACCACCAGGTCGTGGACGGCGACCGTGGGGAGGTTGAGTCGCAGGGAGCGCCAGGTGGCGCCGTCGTCGCGCGAGAAGACGACGCCGCGCTCGGTACCGAGATAGAGAAGGCCGCGACGGGTGGGGTCCTCCTTGACGGAGTGGAGGTAGACGTCGCGCGGCAGGCCGCCGTCGAGCCGTTTCCAGGTGCGGCCGAGGTCGGTGGTGCGCCAGAGGTACGGCCGGTCGTCGTCGAGCCGGTGGGCGTCGACCACCAGGTAGGCGGTCCGGGCGTCGAAGTGCGAGGGCTCGATCATGGCCACGGTCCCCCACGCCGGCAGGCCGGGGACGCCGGCGGTGACGTCGCGCCAGGTCTTGCCGCCGTCCTCGGTGACGTGGATCAGGCCGTCGTCGCTGCCGGCCCAGATCAGGTCCTTCTGCAC
>DASWQX010000965.1:0-6114 GCA_036403495.1 Thermoanaerobaculia bacterium | reverse complement strand
TCCATGAAGCCACCGCGGCCTCTCGCGGTGGGCTCAACAACCACCAAACGGGAGGTTTATTGAACATGAAGAGCATCCACCTTTGGGGACGGATCGTAGCCGTCGCCGCGTTGTTGCTCCTGGCCGTCGGCGGTACCGCCTTCGCCCAGTTGCAGACCGGCAACCTCTACGGCACCGTCACAGACGACAAGGGCGCTTCGCTCCCCGGGGTCACCGTGACCCTGACGGGCCAGGGCGCCCCGCAAGTCCAGGTGACGAACGCCCAGGGGCAGTTCCGTTTCCTGGGTCTCGGGCCCGGCAACTATGACCTCAAGGCCGAGCTCGAGGGCTTCTCGACCATCGATTACCCGAACATCGTGATCAACATCGCGCGCAACACCTCGATCGAGGTCAAGTTGTCGCCGGCCGTCGAGGACGTCATCACCGTCACGGCGGAGAGCCCGCTGCTGGACGAGCGCCGCATTTCGACCGGCGCCACGGTCAGCCAGACCGAGCTCGAGAAGATCCCGACCTCGCGTGACCCCTGGTCGATCCTCCAGTCGACTCCGGGCGTTCTCACCGACCGCATCAACGTCGGCGGTAACGAGAGCGGCCAGCAGGCTCAGTACGTCGGCCCCGGCTCCTCCGGCGATCAGGCCGTGTGGTCCGTGGACGGCGTGGTGATCACCGACATGGCGGCCCTCGGTTCCTCCCCCGCCTACTACGACTTCGACGCGTTCGAAGAGATGCAGGTCACCACGGGCGGTTCCGACACCACCATCGCCACCGGCGGCGTCGTGCTGAACATGGTGACGAAGCGTGGCACCAACGAGTGGCGCGGCTCCGGCCGCTACTACGACACCGACAAGAAGTGGCAGGCGAAGAACGACACCAGCGGTGTCCACTTCGCTCCGGGCCAGCCGGCCTTCAAGCAGGGCAACCGGATCGTCTCCGTGAAGGACTACGGCGCCGAGCTCGGCGGCCCGATCGTCAAGGATCGCCTGTGGATCTGGGGCTCCTACGGCCGCCAGAAGGTCAGCCTCCTGACGATCGCCGACGTCAGCGACAAGACCGATCTGAAGACCGAGAACGTCAAGTTGAACGCGCAGATCGCGCCCAGCAACTCGGCGACCCTCTTCTACTTCAACAGCGACAAGATCAAGATCGGCCGCAACGCCGGCCCGACCCGTCCCCAGGAGACCACCTGGAACCAGGACCACTTCGGCAACAAGCCCACGGCCTACAAGGCCGAGGACACCCACATCTTCAGCTCCAGCTTCTATCTGACGGGCCTGTACTCGGTCGTCAACGGCGGCTTTGAGCTGGTTCCCGAGGGTTCGGCGAACTCCACCACCTACTGGGATGCCAACCTGGTCTGGCACAACGCGTTCTTCCTCAACCAGACCGACCGTCCCCAGAAGCAGTACAAGCTCGACGCCTCCAACTTCTTCAACACGGGGAGCCTCTCCCACGAGCTGAAGTTCGGCGCCGGCTACCGTCAGGCCGAAGTCACCTCGCTGTCGCGCTGGAACGGCGTCGGCTTCGTCTATGGCGCCGGCGTGGCCGCCGACAGCGCGTTGCTGGCGCTGTCCCGTGACGCCGGTCCGTCGGTCAAGAACACCTACCAGAACGTCTACGCCCAGGACACGCTCACCGTCGGCAACCTCACGGCCAACATCGGCGTGCGGTACGACAAGCAGGGCGGCGACAACCAAGCGGCATCCCATCGCGCCAATCCCCTCCTGCCGAACGTCCTGCCGGCCGTCTCCGTCCAGCAGCACGACATCGGCTTCGAGTGGACCGACGTCACTCCCCGCCTGGGCCTCACCTACGCCCTCGGCGCCGAGCGCAAGACCCTGCTGCGGGCCAGCTACTCGCGGTTCGCGGACCAGTTGGGCTCCGGGACCTCGTCCTGGCTGAACCCCCTGGGCGCGCAGGGTTACGCCTACTTCTACACCTCCAACTCCGGTCAGCCGAACTTCACGCTCGACCAGATCACGTCCCCGGTGCTGTTCTACAGCAGCAACGTCAACCCCAACACCGGCGGCCTCCTGCAGTCCAACGCGCTGAACCCGAGCCTCTCGGCCCCGCAGACCGACGAGCTTCTGCTCGGCATCGAGCACGCCCTGCTTCCGGAGTTCGTGGTTGCCCTCAACCTGACCTACCGCAAGCAGAGCAACCTGCTCGAGACCAAGCGTCTGGTCTTCGACAGCCCGGACGCCTTCTCGGATAGCAACCTCAATCAGGTCGGCCGTCCGGACCAACGGTCGGACTACGTTCCCTGCGGCACGGCGGGTTATGCCGCCTGCCCGCACGGCACGCTGCCGAACGGTCAGCCGTACGTCGCCAACGTCTGGTTCCTCCGCAACGGGCTCAGCAGCCGCAACGGCTACTACCTGTACAACGGCGGCAAGGAGACGGAGTACAAGGGCGCTTCGCTCGTCTTCAACAAGCGCCTGTCCAACCGCTGGATGTTCCGCGGCAACTTCACGTACTCCGACTGGAAGTACAGCACGGTCCCGCAGAGCGACGTCACCGATCCGACCTCGCCTCTGGGCGGTGGCAACCGGGAAGGTGACGCCGTCCTCCAGGGTTCGGGCACGGCGTCGGGCTCCAAGGCCGGCGTCTACATCAACAGCAAGTACGCCTACAGCGCGAACGCCCTCTACCAGATCGCTCCCGATCATCCGTGGGGCTTCAACGCTGCCCTCAACCTGACGGGCCGCCAGGGCTACCCGATCCCGTACTACGTCCGGGTTACGCTGCCGGGCAACGAGAACGGCGCCCTGTCGTACGTCCAGGCCACCGACCGGCCGGACAGCTTCCGTCTGGCCAACATCAACATCGTCGACGCGCGCCTGGAGAAGGAATTCACCTTCAGCGACGTCGGCCTTACCCTGGGTGTCGACTGCTTCAACGTCTTCAACCAAGCCTACGTCCTGCAGCGGAACCACCGGCTGAACACCTCTTCGGCCGACTACGTCCGCGAGATCACCAGCCCGCGGATCTTCCGCATCGGCGCTCGCGTCAGCTTCCGGTAAACCCGGCCGCTGTCCGATCCTGCCGTAAGTTTCAGTATCATCACCGCCGGGGGGCGACCCCCGGCGGTTTTTTTTGCCCTCCATTCGGAATACACTTCCCGCGCACGCGGTTTGCCTCCCGGGGTGCGAAACCAAAAAGGAGACACGATCATGCTTCCGCGCAGCGCCAAACTGGTTGTCTTACTGATGGTCTTCCTGATGGCCGCCGGGGTCCCCGTCTGGGGTCAGTCGTGGGCCGGCCGCGGCCGGCTCCAGGGTTCGGTCAAGGACGAGAGCGGCAAACCCATTCAGGGCGCCACCATCACCCTCCGCAAGGGGACCGGCGGCGTCGATCCCAAGGCCGACGGCCCCAAGACGATCGTCACCGACAAGAACGGCAAATGGTCGATCCTCGGCCTCGCCAACGGGCCCTGGGGAATCCTCATCCAGAAGGAGGGGCTCCAGGACTCCGAGGGGCAGATGAACGTCGAGGAGTTCCCCATCGGTCCCGTCCAGCCGATCAACATCACCTTGAAAGCGCCGTCGAAGGCCGCTCTCCAGCAGGCCCAGCAGGCGGAGAAGCAGAACCCCGCGGGCCAGGCCAAGGCAGCTATCGAGAACGGCAACGCCCTGCTCGCGCAGGGGAAGTACGCCGAGTCCCGGGCCGCCTATGAGGAAGGGATGAGCAAGCTGGAGGACAAGACCCTCCATCCCGCCATCTACCGCGCCATCGCCGACTCCTACTTCAAGGAGGGCAAGAACGACCAGGCGATCGCCACCCTCAAGAAGGCGCTGGAGGTGGCGCCCGACGATCCCGACACCCTGAAGCTGATCGTCACCCTGCTGGCCGCGTCCAACCGCGAGGCCGAGGCGAAGACATACATGGCGAAGCTCCCCCAGGGCACGCAGATGGATCCCGCCATCGGGCTCAACCTCGGCATCAAGCGCTTCAACGAGGGGAAGATGGACGAGGCCCTCAAGGAGTTCAACGAGGTCGTCGCCGCCAATCCGAACCTTCCGGACGTCTACTACTACCGTGCCATGGTCTACCTGGGCAAGCAGCAGAACCCCCAGGCCAAGGCGGACCTCCAGAAGCTCCTCGAGCTCGATCCCAACAGCAAGTTCGCCAAGGACGCCAAGGATTTCCTCAAAGAGCTGAAATAGCTCCGCCGGCGTCCCTCCGGGGCAGACCTCCCATGACGCCCCTCCGCCGCGTCACCACCCTCCTCCTCCCTCTCCTGCTGCTCGCGGCCTGCCGCCGGGGCGGGGAGGGAGGAGCCGTCGGGGCCTTCCCGCAGGCTCCGGTCGTCCTGATCTCGATCGACACCCTGCGCTCGGACCACCTGCCGGCCTACGGCTATGGGGGGGTGGCGACGCCGGCGATCGACGCCTTCCGCCGCGATGCAATCCTCTTCGAGCGCGCCTACAGCCACACGCCGCTGACCCTGCCGTCGCACGTTTCGATGCTCACCGGCCGCCTGCCCACCGAGCACGGGGTGCGCGACAACGTCGGCTACCGCTACGACGGCGACCGCTTCCCCAACCTGGCGGCGGTGCTCCACGGCGCGGGCTACGCCACCGGCGCCGCCGTCTCGGCCTACGTGCTGCGCCCCGAGACCGGCATGAGCTACGGCTTCGACGCCTACGATGCCGGCATCCCGGTCCACTTCACCGACTCCCTCGGCCTCTCGCAGCGCCCCGGCGGACAGACGGCGGACGCCGCCCTCGCCTGGGTGAAGACGGTGCGCGGCCGCCCGTTCTTCCTCTTCCTCCACCTCTATGAGCCGCACTCCCCCTACGCGCCGCCCGAGCCGTTCGCCTCGCGCTACGCCGGCCGCCCGTACGACGGCGAGATCGCCACCGCCGACGCCATCGTCAGCCGCGTGGTCGCGGCTCTCAAGGCGGAGGGGATCTACGACCGCGCGGTGATCCTCCTCCTCTCGGATCACGGCGAGGGCCTGGGCGACCACGGCGAGCAGGAGCACGGGATCTTCCTCTACCGCGAGGCGCTCCAGGTGCCGATGATCCTCAAGCTGCCGGGAGGCCGCCGCGGGGGCTCCCGGGTGGCCGCGCCGGCGCAGATCGTGGACGTCTTCCCCACCCTCCTCTCGCTGGTGGGAGTGGCGCTCCCTGCCGAGCCGGCGGGAGCGTTCCCCGGCCGGCCGCTACTCGGGCCCACGGCTCCGGCCGCGCCGCGCGACCTCTACGCCGAGACGTTCTACCCGCGGCTGCACTTCGGCTGGAGCGAGCTGACGTCGCTGATCCGCGACCGCTTCCACACCATCCAGGGGCCGGCGCCGGAGCTCTACGACCTCGCGGCCGATCCCAGGGAGACGCGCAACGTCCTCGCCGCCGAGCGGCGCACCTACGCCGCGATGCGCCAGGCTCTCCAGGGGCAGGAGTGCGACCTCCAGCCGCCGGCCGCGGTCGATCCCGAGACCGCCCGCAAGCTGGCCGCCCTCGGCTACGCCTCCGGAGCCGCCGGCACCTCCAAGGGCGAGGCGCTCCCCGACCCCAAGAGCCGCATCGGCACGCTCCACGACTTCGACCTCGCCATGGGCCTGTTCGGCCGCGGCCGCTACGCCGAGGCGGTGCCGGCCTTCCGCCGGCTGGTGGCGGCGAGCCCGAAGATGGCGGACGCCTGGGAGGACCTCGCAGTGTCGCTGGAGAAGCTCGGCCGGCGGGACGAGGCCCTGGAGGCCTACGAGCACGCCATGGACGCCTCGGGGGGAGCCTCGTTCGTGGCCGTCGCCACCGGCTCGCTGCTGCTGGACATGGGGCGCCTGGACGAGGCGCGGGCGCACGCCGAGTTGGGGCTCAAGGGGAGCCCCGGCATGGCGGAGAGCCTGCTCGCCCAGATCGCCCTCGCCCGCGATCAGCCCGCGGAGGCCGAGCGGGCGGCCCGCGCGATCGCAAACTCGCCGCTGGTCAAGACGGCGCTCTATGGGCGCGATCCCAACTGGGGCCGGATCGCGCAGGCCGCCGGGATGGCCCTGGCCGGCGAGGAGCTGGAGGAGTTGGGCCCGGACAGGATCGAGGCGTCCGACCTGGCCGGCGACGGCGCCGAGGCCGAGCTGTCGATCTCGCTGGGCCGCGGCGACGCCTCATCGCACAT
>DASWQX010000964.1:0-5552 GCA_036403495.1 Thermoanaerobaculia bacterium | reverse complement strand
CTGGATGGTATCGAAAAGAAGAACACCGCCGATTTCGAAGCGATTAACCAGTTGGTCGGTCAACTGAATACGCTGGTCGGCGTGCTGAACGGTCAATCGGGAGGAGGAGCTGCCGGTGGTGGTGGGGGGGGGAACAAGGCTTTCGCTGCAAAAGCCGTCGGCATGGCCTCCAACAGGAGCTCAATGAATGCGATCCAACAGCGGCTTGCAAAAGGCGAAAAGCTGACCGGCGACGATAAAGATGCCTATGATTACTTCGTCTGGCTGACGACGACAAAACCTGGACAGATCACACAGAAACTTGACGAACAAAAAATTAACACTGACTTCTTTATGCAACTCGGCGATGCCGTCAGCAAGCTCTCGAAAGAGCTCGCGCAGATGGCAGACCTTACTCAACGCTCTGCGGGCGAAGCCGCGGACGTCGACAAAGTCAAGAAGGACGTTCTGGATTGGGATCTGAAAAATAAAGCCAAGGACATCCGCGACCGCCTCAAGAAAGTAGACGATGCCGAATTCGAGATCCTTAAAGTCGTCGGCCCGGTCGCCCAGGAACAGATCGATGCCGTGGACTCCAGGTTCTATGCCCTGCTGATCACCAAGGATCAGACTCCCAAGGTTCTGGAGTCCCTCGCGACGGCGGAACAATTCGCCAAAGACGTCTCGGCGATTGATGTCCCGATAGAGATCACGAAAGACACCATCGCCTTTTCGGCAACGCAGAATTCGATCGCTAAGATCACCATCAAAACTGTCGAGGCGAACGCCAAGGTCGCCGAAGGGACGAAGCGGTTCCACGACACCCTCACCATCACGTTCGCTCCCCGGAGCCCTGTCCACTTCGGCTTCGGTGGGGCTGCGGTTTACAGCTTCGTCAAGAAGTCCGAATTCAAGGCCGAGACCGTGAACGGTCAGCTCAAGATCGTCGAAAAGAAGGGCTCGGACTACTTCGGGCAGAACATCGCCGCCGTCCTCACGATCACGCCCCGCGCCTGGGACGACCCAATCTTCGGCGGACAGTTCCAGGTCGGGTTCAACCCCAAAAAGGACGAACTCGCCTTCTTCGCAGGCGTAGGCTTCCGCGTCTTCACCCTCGCCCGGATCGGTGTAGGGCTCACATATCAACAGGTCCCCAAGCTGGGCAGCGGTCTCAAGGTCGGAGACCCGCTTTCCGCCACGACAGACCTCAAGGTCGACACCGAATTCAGGTCGGGAGCCTACCTATTCATCAGCATCACGACGAAGTGACTTCCTCTCGACGCTCCTCTAGCACGACCAATGCTGGCGGAGCGTCGACTGCGAGCGGTGGCGGGCCTCGCGGCCAGCATATCTTCGATCAAGAGGTCGGGATCACGCTTAGGCATCGATCAGCTCCGGCTCGATTCGTTCCCAGAGTGACGGTTTGATGGCACGCCGCGAGACCAGGTCCACGCGCCGCCCCAACGCCTTTTCGAGGTCGTTCCCCAGATCTACGAAACGTAAGCCGATGGAGGAGTCCACCTCCACCATCACATCCACGTCGCTGTCTTCTCGGGCATCGCCGCGCGCCCAGGAGCCGAACAGAGCCAAACGATGGATCGGGTAAAGCAGCCTCAGAAGCGCGTGTTGCTCGCGCAGTATCGCAAGGATCTCTTCAAGCTTTGGCATCGGCTGCACCTCCTTGACTACATCCTCTCCACCCTGCGGAGAGCATAGCGACGATCCGGCGCCCTGGCGAGCCTGCCCCACCGTCACGCGCCGGCCGTCGAAGTGCTTCAGGCTCCAGCCGGCGAACATTGCCGGCCTCCGGCAATATGGACGCCGAGCAGGGCGCATTGGGAGGGACTACTTTCTATATAGAACTATCTCGATAATATATGGCGGAGTGGCCGGGGAACGCTTTGCGAAGTGCCGACCATATATTCTTCGTCGCCGGCTATATACGAATGCTTCCTGAACCGGTTCGGGGACTGTTCCCCTCCGTTCACTTCAGGTAATCCCCGCGGTCCGAGGAGCCGGTCTATATATTTCCAGGACTGGAATATATATCCTGAGCCCAGGTCTATATATCCAGATACGATCCCTATATAGGGCGGGGTTTCCCCCGGGCATCCGACGAGGCTTCCTATATATCCGGGACCGATCCCTATAGGTCTTTCACCCTCCCCTACCCGATCGTGTGCGACGGCCGGCTCGGCGGCACGGGGGGCTCAGGGGTGTCGGCGGCGCCGACGTCGTCCCCCACCACGTCCTCGACGTAGAGCATGCGGACGGTCACCATCACGACGGCGAGGACGGGGACGGCGACCATCATGCCCAGGAAGCCGAAGACGATCGCCATCAGCGACAGGCCGATCAGGGTGACCACCGGCGGCAGGTCGACCCCCCGCTTCATCAGCAGCGGCGCCAGGATGTGCCCTTCGAGGAACTGCACCCCCCAGCAGAGCAGGGCCACGAAGAGCGCCTTCTGCGGTGAGTCGAGGAAGCCCATGGCGATGGCGGGGACGGCGCTGAGGATCGGCCCCAGCATCGGGATGAACTCGAGCAGCCCGGCGATCAGCCCCAGCGCCAGCGCCGCCTTAACCCCCAGCAGGGAGAGCCCGACCGCGTCGATGACGCCGATCGCCGCCATCATCAGGAGCTGCGCCACCAGCCACTTGCGCAGGGTGACGCCGATCGCCGCCAGCACCTCGCCGGCACGCGCTCGCGCCTCGTGGGGGAAGAGGTGGAGCATCCCCCGGTAGTAGAGGGCCGGCTCGGCGCCGATGTAGATGGCCGTGAAGAGGATCAGCAGCAGGCCGGCCAGCACCGCCACGGTCGAGGAGAGAAACGAGAAGAGGTAGCGGGTCACAGCGCCGAGCTGCCCGGCGAGCCCCGAGGCTTCGCCCGGCGCCTTGGGGGCCGCCGTCGAGGGCGGCGCGGCGGCCGTCGACCGAGAGCCGGGGGAGGGTGCCTGCGCCGGCGATTGCGCCGGGGACGCCGCAGAAGCCGGCCGGGCGGGCATGAACTGCCCCAGGAAACCGCCCCGGTGGTCGTCCATCCACCCTTCGATCCGTTCGAGGGCCTGGGGGAGTTGGGTCTGGAGCTCGGCTCCTTGAGCCCGCAGCGTCGGCGCCGCCCAGGCGCCGAGGCCGGCGATCACCCCCAGGAAGGCGGCCACGACGACGACCGAGCCGATCCCGCGGGGGACCCGGAAGCGCTCCAGGAAGTCCGCCCCGCTCGCCACGGCCAACCCGAAGAGGACGCCGAGGAAGGTGATGAAGAGGAGGTCATGGGCCAGCCAGAGGAGCTGCAGGAGGAGGTACACCCCGAACACCAGCGCGGTGGCGCGCAGCACGTCGAGGCTGCGCCAGCCCGGCGGCCGGGAAGACGGGGAGGAAGCCTGCGGAGTCGGGCGCATCCGGGGAGTGTCCATGGCCTGCGTCAGGGAAGCAAGGGGGATGCCCCCTCCCGGCGGACCGGCGAGGGGGCGAGGGGGAGGCGCTCTAGAGCTGAATCCGGCGCGCCGAGATCACCGGCGCGTTGGGGCCCGCCGTATAGCCTTCCCAGGGGAGGAGCACCAGGCCGAAGGGGCTGACGGCGATCGAGGTGCGGGTCTGGGAGCCGATGCCGGACGAGTTGATCTTGACCTCGGAGCCGACGGCGCGGCCAAGCTTGTCCGTCTCCACGGCGAACAGGCCGACCGGGAACCAGTCCTGGTAGTCGAGCCAGGTGACCAGGAAGTGGCCGCCGGCGACGACGGCGACCGACGGCGAGACCTGGGCCTGCGCGACCCCCTGGGCCACCCGGAACTCGGGGCCGATAAAGTTGCCGGCGGCGCCGAGGAACTGGCCGTAGATGTGGGAGACCTTGACGCTGGGCCCCGCCTGCCCCTGCCAGACCACCAGCCAGCCGCCGGCGTTGGGGTCGGCGGCGATGGCCGGCCGCCGCTGCAGGCCGGAGACGGTGGTGTTGACGCGGAACTCGGCCCCCTGCGGCGCGGCCATCTTGCCGAACAGGCGGACGAACACGCCCTGCGAGTTGGCGTCGGCGGCCTCCCAGGTGACCGCGAAGCCGCCGTTCGGGCTGCCGGCGATCCCGACGTTGGCGGCCAGGCCGGACACCGAGCTGAGCTTCATCTCGGCGCTGCTTGGCTGGCCGGTCGCCGGGTGCACCATGCGGCCGAAGATGCCGTCGCCGGCCGTGGCGGTCGTCTGGTCGTCGCTCTGCCAGACCACCATCGCGTCGCCGCCGTTGCGGACGAGGATCTTGGGCTGGCTCTGGAAACCGGCGGTGGTGGTGTTCAGGCGGACCGCGGTGCCTTCGGGCGCGCCGGCGGCGGTGAACTTCTGCGCGTAGACGTCGCGGTCGAGCACGGTGCGGTGCTCGATGAAGACGTCGACGCTGACGTCGTCGCGCTCCTGCGTCCAGGCCATCAGGAGCTCGCCGGAGGGGAGGAAGGCGACCGCCGGGTCCTTGCGCAGGACCTCGATGCCGTGCGAGGGGATGGTCGTCAGCGTCTGGTTGGCCACCAGGCCGAGCTCGTCGGTCAGCGGCGCGCCGTCGCGGCCGTAGAGGCGCGCGCGCAGGCCGTTCTTGTCGTTCTCCCAGACCACCAGCGACGAGCCCGCGGCGTTGAACGCCGCTACCGGGTTGCGCTGCTTGGATTCGACGTTGCCGTTGACGCGGAACTCGGCGCCCACGGGCTGCGGCTGCGCCAGCGCCGGGACGGCGGCCGCCGGCAGCAGGGCCAGAGCGGTGAGCCAGAGCATCGGCTTCATTTTCATCGCCTTCTCCTCTCGATTTGGACGGAACCCTGACGAGGGTAGCGCCACAAGCTTAAGGTCGGAAGGACGGCCTGTCAATTTCTCACAGGAACAGGAGCGCCACTCCGGCCACCGCCACCAGCGCCCCCGCGATGCCGCCGATCCCCACCCGCTCCCGGTGCAGGACGACGACCAGCGGGATGATCAGCACCGGCTGCAGCGCCATGATGCTGGCCGCCACCCCCGCCACCGTGTGGCGGACCGCGTAGAGGGAGAGGGAGACGCCGAGGAAGGGGCCGAAGAAGGCGCCGAGGGCCGCGAAGGCGAGGCCGCCGCGGTCGCGCAGCGCCACCCCCACCCGCGGCCACCCCCGCACGGCGGCGACCACCAGGGCATAGGCGGCGACGGCGGCGATCACCCGCACCTCGGTGGCGGCGACGGCGTCGTAGCTCCCCATCCCCAGCTTGCTGAGCACGAGCCCACCCGCCTGCCCCAGCGCGCCGCCGAAGCCGAGGGCGAGCCCGGTGGCCGACCGGCGCCGGTCAGGCACCTTGGACAGGGCCGGAGCGGGCGTCCCGCGGTCGCGATCGGCGACCGCCCAGGCGATGCCGCCGACGGTGAGCGCCACCCCCAGCGCGTCGCGGCCGCTCAGCGTCTCGCCGAGCAGCAGCCAGCCGATCAGCGCCGTCAGCAGCGGCGCCAGCGACATCATCAGCGAGGCGAGCCGCGGACCGATCAGCACGTAGGCGCGGAACAGGCAGAGGTCGCCGAAGAGGAAGCCGATCACCCCTGAGATCGACAGCCACCCCCAGGCGCGGGGGGGCGCGT
>DASWQX010000963.1:0-4773 GCA_036403495.1 Thermoanaerobaculia bacterium | reverse complement strand
CCGCAGCCGCCACATCGCCAAGCCGCCGAGCAGGGCGGCTAGGGCCAGCAGGCCCCAGGCGCCGAGGGTCGGGACTTCCGGGATGCTCAGAGCCAGCATGAACTCGGTCGGGACGTTGTTGTCGCCGGGATCGCCGTTGTGGTTCGGATCGGGGTCCGAGCCGTTCTGGGAGAGGTCGGTGACGGTGACGCCGGCCGGGCTCTGGCCGCTGGCCTGGACCTGGTTGGTGTAGGGGCCCTGGTGACCGCCGCTGTTCACCTTCAGGGTGAGGGTGATCTTGCCGCTCGCCCCCACCGCCAGCGTGTTGCCGGCGGCGAGGAGGTCGGTGTTCCCCACGCCGTTGAAGCCGCCGTCGACGGTGAAGTCGGTGCTGGTCACCGAGGTGACGCTGAACGAAGTGGCTCCGGCGAAGGTGGCGGCCAGGTTCTCGGTGACCTGGACGTTCGAGAGCGGCACGTTGCCGAAGTTGGCGACGCCGATCTCGAAGACGACGACATAGTTCGTTCCGTCCTGGCGCTGGATGCTCTTGAGGAGCTTGGCGGCGCCGATCCTGGGCTGCTCGACGCCGACGGCCACCAGGTGGTCCTCCACCTCGCCGTCGGGCGCCAGGCCGGTCACTCCCAGCCCCGTCTGTGAGCTGATCCGGCAGCGCACCGGGGCGTTCCCCTGGGGCGAGCCGACGGGGACGGCGAAGGTCTGGCCGCTCATGACGTTGGCGCCGAGGAGGAGATCGGTCACCACCTGCTCGCCGGCGTCGGCCCAGTCGCCGTCGCGGTTGAAGTCGATCCAGCAGCTCACGGTGCCGCCGGTGGCGCCGGTGCGGAGGGTGATGGTGCCGTTGGTGCCGGGGATCAGCGTCGCCGGGAAGGTCACGCCGTCCTCGTCGTCCACGCCGTGGGTGTCGTCGCCGTCGGCTCCCGCGCTAGGCTGGCCGTCGGGCTCGGTGTCGACCAGGGTGCCGAGGGTCGGGTTGTTGGCCGGCAGCACGGCGTGACGGGCGCCGTTGGACGCCAGCAGGGTCGGATAGGGAGCCGGGGCGTCGCCGAAGTCGAGCCCTTCCACCGTCACGGCGTAGTCCTCGACCTCGCCGTCGGTGGCCGGGCCACCGGGGCCGGAGACCCCCGTCGAGCTGAGGCGGAAGCGGGCGTAGGAGCTCGCCGACTTGGCGTCACAGGGGACGTTGACGGCCAGGGTGTTGGCGCCGGAGACGAGCGCCAGGCCGGTGGCGACGCGGTCGCGGGGATCGTTGAAGGCGCCGTCGCCGTCGAAGTCGATCCAGGCGTCGAGCTTCGGGGTGGCGATGCCGGCCGTGTTGGTGAGAGTCACCGGCACGTTGACGGTCGAGCAGGCGATCAGCGTGGCCGGGAGGGTGACCCCGTCCTCATCGGCGCCGTCGCCGGTGGCGCCCACGGAGGGCTGACCGTTGGTCTCGCTGTCCTCGGTGGCGCCGAGGGAGAAGCCGGCGACCACCCGGTGGTTGGGGCCGTTGCTCGCGAGCAGCGTGCCGTAAGTGTCCGGCGCGTCGCCGAAATCGACCGCGCCGACGTTGAGGGCGTAGTCCTCGACCTCGCCGTCGGGGGCGGCGCCGGTGGGTCCGAGGCCGCCGGCCGAGGAGAGGCGGAAGCGGGCGTAGGTGGTGCCCGCCACCGCGTTGCAGGGCACGGTGAAGGTGAGCGCGTTGGCGCCGGCGACGAGGGCCCGGCTGGTGAAGACCTGCTCGCCGGCGTCGTTGAAGTCGCCGTCGAGGTTGTAGTCGATCCAGGCGTCCAGCTTGGACGCGGCGCTGGCGGTGACCGTCACCTGCGCGGTCTGGCAGGCGGCGGCGGGGGTGAGGAAGGTGACGCCGTCCTCGTCGTCGAAGCACATGCCGACGCGGCTGGTGCCGGCGTTGTTGTCGTCGCCGTCGGCTCCCACGGAGGGCTGGCCGTCGGGCTCGGTGTCCACGCAGGAGCCGAGGGTCAGGGCGTTGAGCGGGTTGACGACGTGGCTCGCGGCGCCCGGCCCTTGCGTGCCGTAGCTCGCCGGCGCGTCGCCGAAGTCGCTGCCGATCACGCCGACCAGGTAATCCTCGACCTCGCCGTTGGGCGCGATGCCGGTGGGTCCGAGGCCCCCTCCCGACGAACAGCGGAAGCGGGCGTAGGTGAGGCCGGGAATGGCGCCCGCCGGCACGATGGGGGAGAGCACGGTGGGCGCGCCGGTGGGCACGGTGACGTCGGTGGCGATCTGCTCGCCGGCCGAGTTACCGAAGATGCCGTCGTGGTTCCAGTCGACCCAGGCGTCGAGGACGCAGGCCGTGGGGCCCCCCGCGGTCACGGTGAACTGCGCCGGGCTCCCCGGCGTGAAGGGGCCGGTGAAGGTGACGCCGTCCTCGTCGTCGCCGGGCACGGCGCAGGTGCCCACCGTGAAGTCCGAGGTGGTCTGGTCGTCGGCGTTGGCGCCGGTGTTCTGGTGCAGGCCGTCGTCGGCGTCCACGCAGGCGCCGAGGTAGGGGGCGTTGGCGACGCCCAGGAGATGGGCGGCGCCGTTGTCGAGCGCGGTGGTGTTGTAGTTGCCCGGGCCGGTGCCGGCGCCGACGTCCGGCGCGTCGCCGTAGTCGTAGCGCGGCTGAGCCTGGGGGCCGGCGCTGTTGATGAATCCGAAGTCCACCGTCAGGTTGGTGTTGGCGTCGCCGTCCTCGGAGGTCGGCTCGCCGCCGTTGGTGAGGGTCACCGGGCGGCTGCCGGTGAGCGCTCCGAGGGCCGTGCCGTTGTCGTCGCCGTTGACGTCGTCGTCGGGATCGGGGGCCGGGTCGTTGCCGGTGCTGGTCACCTTGCCGGCGAGGGCGCCGCCGCCGTTGAAGCTGGTGGGATCGACGATCACGATGTAGTCGCCCGGCGCCAAGTTGCTGAAGCGGTAACGGCCGGAGAAGCCGTTGATGGTGGCGGTGGTGGTGCTGCCGGCGTACTCGTCGACCGTCGGCAGGCCGTCGTGGTTGGCGTCGAGATAGAGGTCGAGGCGGACGCCGTCGATGCCCATCTCGCCGTTCTGCGGCTCGAAGATGCCGTTGTTGTTGGTGTCCATCCAGACCTGGTCGCCGAGGGCGAGGTTGCCCGCGGCGGTCACCAGGCCGGCGTCGATCGTCCGGTTCACCTCGCCCGGCGCCAGCACCACCTCGGCCGTGGCGCCGTCGGTGACGCGGGCGTTGGAATCGATCGTGATGTCGGTCCCCGCCGTCGGGGTGGTGAAGCCGGTCGCCGAGGCGGGCTTCATGAACTGCACGAAGTAGTGGAGGCCGGGGACCAGGCCGTCGAACAGGTAGTAGCCCGGCCGGCCGTAGACGTCGTCGGCGGTGACCGTGGTCGCCACCTGCACGTCGGGACCTCCCGGCTCGGGGGTGCCGTTGCCGTTGTCGAGGAAGAGCTTGACGGTGACGCCGTTGGCGCCGTCGGTCTGCGGCTCGTTCTGGAGGCCGTCGCCGTTGCGGTCGAACCAGACGTAGTCGCCGAGCGCGGCGAGCTGGGTGGCGACCAGGCCGGCGTCGACGTCCGGATCGTCCTGGTTCGCCGCCAGCGTGACCACCGGCGTGCATCCCGACGTCGGATTGGCGTCGGAATCGGTGGCGCCGCCGCCCAAGTGCTGAGTGGTGAAGATGAAGGTCGGCGGCGCCGTGAAGCAGACGAAGTAGCTCCCCGGCGCCAGGCCCGGGAAGCGGTACCAGCCGGGCGCGCCGCCGGGGCCGTCGCTGGTGACCGTGGAGGCGAGCGGGACGTCGTCCGGGGTGCCCGGGATGCCGTCGGGGCCGGGCGTGAAGAGCCGGGTGTAGACGCCGTTGAGGCCGGTCGGGCCGTCGTCCTGGACGCCGTTCTTGTTGACGTCCACCCAGACGAAGTCGCCGAGGGCGGCGGCGTCGCAACTGCCGATCGAGACCCCCACCTTCTGCGGCTCGGCGGCGAGCGATCCGAGGCCGTCGCCGCGGTCCGCCTGGTAGGCGAAGGAGTTGTAGGCGAAGGTCCCCACCGGCACGTTGCCCGGGGTCACCATGGTGAGGAAGAAGTCGAGCGTGTCCGACGGCCCGACCACGCGCGAGCCGAACTCGACCTTGAATGAGCGCACGCTGGTGATCGGATCGGGCGCCACGGTGGTCCAGTTCGGCGGGTCGCAGCTCGTGGTGGGGCCCCCCACCTCACCGCGGCAGGGATTGCCGGAGGTCGAGTAGGAGATGACCGTCCCCGGCGGCGGCGTGATCGGCGCCACCAGCAGCGGTGTCCACTGCGAGCCGCGGGGGCTGGTGTCGCGCACGCCGGTGTCGCCGACGAAGGGCAGGATGTCGATGATCACGAAGTTCTGCATCGGCACCGTGCCGTCGTTCTGCACCCGGAGCTGATATTGCACCTTGCCGCCGACCAGCGTGCCGGCCGAGGAAGCGCCGAAGCCGCCGTCGCACACCCCTTCCACCAGCTTGCTGGAGATCAGGTGGGCGACCGGCGCCACGGTGGCGGAGCCGGACGAAATGCAGACCGTTTCCGCCGTGTTGGCGTCGCCGTCGAAGTCGAGGGCGTCGGCCTGCGAGCCGCCGGAGCAGCGCTGGCTCAAGCCCGGCGCATTGCTCTGCAGGTTGAAGGTGTTCGACAGCGAGCCGAAGCTGGCGCCGTTGCGGATGGTGGTCGAGATCAGGATCCACACTTCCTGGTTGACCCCGAGGTTGCCGCTGCCGGCGTTCCAGCTCCAGCGCAGGAGGGTGCGGCCGGTGCCGGCGAAGTTCGGGATCTGGGTGAAGTTCTGCGGTGCGGGGAG
>DASWQX010000962.1:0-3158 GCA_036403495.1 Thermoanaerobaculia bacterium | reverse complement strand
GTCTCCGCCACCACGTCCGGCAGGCGCATCCCGGTGAGGTACGAACGGGCCTCCGGACGGAGCCGCCGCAACGTGTAAGTCACCTTTTTCCGCGTCGGCTCCGGCCCGAAGTAATCGAGATACCCGGGACTGTTGAGGGAGAAGAAGGAGAGCGCGTCCGCGTCGTTGAGGAGCGAAATCGCCTCGGCATCGGGATCGTCCGCCGCCGGGGGACCCTCGTGGAGAGCGATCAGCCAGGCGGTACGCCGGCGCGTCTCCGCATCGACGCCCGTCTCGGCGAGAAGGGACTCCGCCAGCTCCGCCCCCCGCGCGGCGTGCCGGTCCTTGAACGCCTGGTAGTCGGCCGCCCGGTGCTCGACGCGCGAGTCGGCCTCCGAGATCAGGCGCTCGACATCGTGGAGTAGCGCCGCGAGCTGCACGGCGAGGCCGGCCTCCGGAGCCAGCCGGAGCAGCCACTGCCAGGTGTCCAGGGCATGATCGTAGTCGGCCCGCACCAGCGGCTTGGCGAGGTCGTGCGCCTCGCGATGCCGGCGGAGCACGCGGTTGAAGAGCGGACCGCGGGAGGCCTTGTTGCGGCGGTCGGCCCAGCGCTGGCAGCGGGTGAGCGCCGCGCGGGCCGCCGGTCCGTCGAAACCCGCGAGGACGAGCGCGAAAGGGGCGTCCCGGCTCTCCGCCAGGGCGTCGACCGCGGCGTCCAGCGCATAGAAATTGAAAGATTGGGATTCCCACGGCTCGGCCGTGAGGGCCAGGCTGGGGAGCTCCGGCGCCGGAGCGCCGCCGGCGAACGCGAGAGAAGGGAAGTCCGCGGCGAGGTCTTTCCAGAGGGCAAAAGGCTCCTCCGGGCGAGCGCCCTGCGCCGGAGCGCGGAAAATTGCCTGGAACGACGACTTCGGGCCTTTCATCCGCGATTTGCGGATGCAAGGCACGAGCCATTCGCCTACAGCTCTTCCACCCGCCCCCGCAGCCGCACCAGTCCGGCGTCGACCGCCTTCAGCTCCTCGCCGGCGGCGTTGAGGTGCTCGCGCTCGGCGCGGACGAAGCGGGTGTAGGGGCCGATGGCCTCGTCGATCCGCCGCAGGCTGCCCTCGATCTCGCGGTCGAACTGGCCGGTGAGCGAGGTCATGAGCTGGCCGCGCATCGCCTCGATCTTCGCCCGCAGGTCCTTCTTGGCCGCGGCCCGCCGGTTGGGGATGATGAAGAAGCCGAGCACGGCGATCGTGCCGGCGGCGAGGATGCCGGTGAAGTCCGCCGCCGCGGTCACCGCCAGATGGGTGAGCAGGGCGCCCAGGCCGATCGCGCCCACTTCGGTGAGCGCCGTGCTGGCCACCGCCACCTGGACCGAATCGGCGAGCCGGTTCCCCTCGCGCTCGCGGTCGAAGGCCTCCACCGAACGCTGGGCGGCGCGGCCGACGCTGTCGAGCAGGCGGGTGCGGTCGAAGTCGAAGCCGCGGCCGACCTGACCGACGATCCTGTCGGCGTGCTGCTGCCGGCGGAGCGCCAGGTGCTCGGTCACCGCCTGCCACTGGCGGAGCTCGGAGCTGACCAGCCAGTCGATGATCTCGGTGACCCGCTTCTCGATCCGCGCCGGCAGGTCGGAGACCACGTTGCGCTCGAAGTCGGCCTTCATCTTCGACTTGTTCAGCAGGTCGACGACGCGGGCGATCCGCATGGTGTCGTCGAAGAAGCTCATGCCCCGGTTCTCGAACTCGTTGAGGACGTTGTCGACGTCGGCGAGCCGGAAGCGGAACTCGCGCTGCATGTCCTCCTTGAACAGGGCCATCTGGCGCTCGATGTCCTCGATCGCCGCGAAGTCCTCCTTGAGCAGGCCGAGGCGCCCCTCGGTGATCTCCAGGTAGCGCTTCGAGAGGTGCTCGGCGACGCCCAGCGGGTTCATCAGCTTGAGCCGCACCCGCTCCTTCTCGTCGAGGGTGTCGACGATGTAGCGCTCCAGCGCCTCGAAGCGGCTTGCGGTGAGCATCGCGGCGTCGCCGGCCGTCTTGGCGCGCAGGGCGAGGCGGGCGGCCACCGGGAAGATCTCCGGCGCGAAGCCGAGCAGGGTGCGGGCGTTCTCGGCGACGAAGGCGAGCACGCGGTCGACGTCCTCGGGGGTCTCCAGGATGTCGATCTTGTTGACCACGATGACGATCTTCTTCCCCCAGTCGCGGATCCCCTGGAGGAAGCCGCGCTCGCTCTCGGTGAACGGGCGGTCGGCCGAGGTGACGAAGAGCACCATGTCCGAGCGCGGCACGAACTCGCGGGTGATCGCCTCGTGCTCGCGGTGGATGGCGTTGGTGCCCGGGGTATCGACGATGTTGATGTCCTGGAGCAGCTCGACCGGCGCGGTGATGACGTCGAGCGCCGACTCCACCGGCGTGCGGGCCACCGCGCCGCCGTGCTTGATGACGTGGACGTGCGTGGTCGTCGGGGTGACCCCCTCCTCGAGGATCTTGCTCCCCAGCAGGGCGTTGATGAAGGCGCTCTTCCCGGCGTTGAACTCGCCGGCCACGACCAGCAGGAACAGCTCGTCGAGCTGCACGGCCGACCGCTTGAGCGTCGCCTGGTCCTCGGCCGAGGCGTCGAACCGCACGAGGGCCTGCTGGAGGTCGCCGAGCAGCCGGCGGTTTTCGGCCAGCAGTTGGTCCTGGGTCTGATTGAGAATTCGCCGCAGCATCGGGTCCGTCCGCCGGGAACGTTAGCACGGGCTGTGCCACGCCGCCCTTGAGACCCTGGTACACCCTCCTGGGACCGCCGGCGTCCCGCCGGCTCTAACTCCGCTTTTCTCTAAGAGGGTGTTTGGAAAGTTAGCCCACAGGGGCGCAGGCATAAAGCCTGGGGTTTTAACCCCAGGAACCGAGCCGCGCCCCACCATCGCAAGCCCCGAAAGGGCGTAGGCGGCTGGAACCGGGCAATCTGCCTGCGCCCCTTCGGGGCTTTTGGAGGAGTTTCTCGCTCCGACCTGGGGTTAAAACCCCAGGCTTTATGCCTGCGCCCCTGCGGGGCTGACTTTCCAAACACCCTCTAACTCCGTTTCTAACAGCGAAGTTAGAGCCGGCGGGACGCCGGCGGTCCCAGGAGGTTAAACTCTTCGCGACAACGTGGAGAGGAGATTTGCCATGACCGCAGTCAAGAACATCCCCACCGTGGACCTGAACGATTAC
>DASWQX010000961.1:0-2095 GCA_036403495.1 Thermoanaerobaculia bacterium | reverse complement strand
CGCGTGGCCGATTGGCGTCACCTGCGCACCTACCGAATCCCGCTGGCCCTGCCCGCCCGCAAGAGCCTGGAGCCCGCCGCCCTCCCCGTGCGCCGGCGACGCGGGCTTTACCTCTGCGGAGACCATCGCGAGACGCCCTCGCTGCAAGGCGCCATGGTGTCCGGACGGCGAGCGGCGGAGGCGGTGATGGAGGATTGGGGGGAGGGCAACAGCGACTCGTCGAGGTGAACCGAAACAGGCTTTACGGGGACATACCGGAAGAATCGAGACGATTTGCAGAGGTTGAGATCTCGAAGGCAACGGACCCAGGTGCAACTCAAAAGGAGCCGCCATGAAAAAGACGAGGAAAAAGCTGGTACTCCACCGGGAAACGCTTTGGGGCTTGGTGCACGTGCAAGGTGGCACCTATACCCAGGGCACCATGGGGCAGTCGGCGCAGGTATCCAACTGCTATGCGGAAACCGAAGACTGCTCGGGCCATGTCCACCCCATGTGCGCATCGCCCAGCGACCTTACGGCGTGCTGAAGGACTCTTGACTCTCTGAGAGATTCCCGCCCCTCTCGACCCCCGCCTCCGCGGCAATGGCCCGTCCCGCAGGGACCTCAAACCGGCCGGGGGCGGGGGCCTTGGGGAGGTGGATCCACTTCCGTCCCAGATGAAGATCGGCCAGCAACTCCAACGTACGGGGCATCACACTCCCGGACTTCGCTTTCGATCCAATCGGCGGGCATCCTTGTGGCGAGGAGACACCTCGACCAACCAGGAGATCAGGACATCTGTGTCGATCCCAGGGTCACTTACCGATCATCTCGTCAAAGATCTCTTCCCGGGTCCAGGTCTTGAGCTGAGCGCCACCATCGTGAACCGGCACATCGAAGAGGGAGCTTCGCAGACCTCGCCGCCGGCCCAGGTATTCGGCCATCGCCTCCCGGATCAGCTCCGCCACCGGACGGCCTGTGCGCGCGGCTAGGGATTTGAAGTCGTGATACTCACCTTCATCGACATGGACGGATATCGGTTTCATGATCAGATTCAATATCGGAATCCTATATAGGTCAAGATCTCGCCTCCCATACAATCCCCACCCCACTCGAAGTCCCCAGCCGAGTCGCCCCCGCCGCGATCATCTCCCGCGCCGTCGCGGCGTCGCGGATGCCGCCGGAGGCCTTGACGCCGATCCGCCCTTCGACGACCCGAGCCAGCAGCTCGACGTCCGGGATCGTCGCTCCCCCTTTGGCGAAGCCGGTCGAGGTCTTCACGAAGTCGGCTCCGGATTCCATCACCAGGCGGGCGCCGCGGAGCTTCTCGCCGTCGGTCAGCAGGGCGGTCTCGAGGATCACCTTGAGGATCAGCCCATCGCGCTCCCGCCGCATCGCCGCGACCCAGCCGGCGAGGTCGTCGCGGACGCGGTCGTCCTCGCCGCTCTTCAGCCAGGAGAGGTTGAGCACCGTGTCGAGCTCACCGGCGCCGTCCGCCACGGCCTGGCGGGATTCGGCGCGGCGGACCTCGGGGTGGACGTAGCCTAAGGGGAAGCCGACCACGGTGCCGACCGCGACCGGCGTGCCGTTCAGGACCTCTGCGGCCAGGGGGATATAGACCGGCGGGATGCAGACCGAGGCGAAGCCGTGCTCGGCCGCCTCCACCAGCAGCCGCCGCACCTCGGCCTCCGTGGCGTCCGGACGGAGTAGCGTGTGATCGATGTAGCGCGCGAGGATCATTGAGCTCCCGCCGGCTTCTTCCAGCGCGCCCGCCCCAGCTCCACGCCGGAGTAGTAGTGGAGGAGGATCTCGCGGTAGGTGTGCCCGCGCTGCGCCATGCCGTACGCCCCCACTTGGCACATGCCGACGCCGTGGCCGAAGCCGCGGCCGGTGAACAGCCAGCCGGGCTCCGAGCCCTTGGGCGCCAGGCGCTTGGCGGTGAAGAGGGTATCCGGCACGTCGAGCGTCCAGCGCACGGCGAGCCCGTCGACGTCCATCGTCTGACCGTTGTCGCCGAAGATCCGGATCTTCCCCACCCGCCCCGAGACGCCCCGCGTGAGGATCTCGAAGCTCTGGAAGCCGAGCCCCGGGAAGCGGGTGTTGACCTGGGTGGCGA
>DASWQX010000960.1:0-2498 GCA_036403495.1 Thermoanaerobaculia bacterium | reverse complement strand
CCGATCCGCCGTCTGGTCGTGGTGCCCGATGGAGCGCTCGCCATCCTCCCGTTTGCAGCGCTTCCGATCCCCGACCCTGGCCGGAGCTGGCGGACGCCGGGAACCTTCCTGCCGTTGCTGGAGCGCCTAGAGGTGGTCTCTATCCCCTCGGCTACCACCCTCTTCGTGCAGAGACAACAACTTCAGGTGCGCACCGCGGCCCCTAAGTGGGCGGCGATCTTCGCAGATCCCGTCTTCGGCGCCGACGATGAACGGCTCGCTCACCGGCCGGACCGCGGCGCCCGCGGGTTTTCCCGCACGCTCGAGCGCCTCCCCGCCAGCTTGGGGGAGGCAAACGCCGTGGCCGCTCTGGCGCCGCGCGGCGAGGTGAAGCTCGCCGTCGGCTTCGCCGCCAACCGCGAGGCCGCACTCGCCGCCGACCTTCGCGACTACCGCATCATCCACTTCGCGACTCACGCCCTGGCCGACTTGCAGAATCCCGAGCTGTCCGGCTTGGCGCTCTCGCAGCTCGATGCCCAGGGTCACCCGCGCGAGGGCTTCCTTGGCCTCTCGGACATCTATGAGCTCGATCTTGACGCGGATCTGGTGGTCCTCTCCGGCTGCCGGACCGCTCTCGGCAAGGAGGTTCGCGGCGAAGGATTGATCGGGCTGACGCGCGGTTTCGAGTATGCCGGTGTGCCTCGGGTCGTGGCCACCCTCTGGCCCGTGCTGGACCGGGCCACGGCGGAGCTGATGACCCGCTTCTACAAGGCGATGTGGCGCGATCACCTGTCTGCGGCGGCAGCCTTGCGCAAGGCACAACGTTCGCTTCGCGGCGACCCCTACTACCGCGATCCCTACTATTGGGCAGGCTTCGTCCTCCAGGGCGATTGGCGCTGAAAGTCCTCTTTTTCGGCTCTCTTCCGCATTTCTGAATAACGGGGTGAGACAGTTCGCCGCCTCGCGACAGTCAACAAATGTACCGAGGCGGGCCCTGTGAGACAGTTCGCCGCCTCGTGGCACTCAACGGATTTACAGAGCCGGGCTCTCTAAGAGCTCAATTAAAAGGAGTCCTATATGGCCATCAACGCATTACGAAATCAGACCCTGCCAAACGCCCCGGATTGGATGAATTGCACCTGGACCATCAACCAAGTGGTTGGAATCAGCTCCGTTGTCCAGACGGACACCATTGATTTTGCATCGCCGAATATCATCATGCGCACGAACTCCCCTCATTTAGCCGCCGCCAACAGCCGTTCCTGGGGCACGTGGGATATGAGTTTAGTCCAGCCTGGCAGTACGACTCTTCAAGGCGTGACCACCCCTGATCAGATCCCCTTCACAATAACGTATTCCGAAGGGCAACTGACCTGCACGCTCCAGGATGGCTCTTTACGGGTCGCACAGAAGGGGCGGATCGTAGCCCTGAGCACGCTTTTGGGCACGCTGGCAGGCGCGGTCGTCGGCCTGATCGCCCATGTCCCTTGGGCTGGAGCCGCGGCGGGCCTGGCAGCTTCCGCCATCGGTTCGGGGCTTACGATCTTCTTCGGCGGCGCCGCCCGGACCGGTCCCAACGCGACCTGGGTCGCGAACGACGGGCCCGGCAACAGAATAATCAAGACGGGCCCGCAATCGGTTCCTCAGCCTCGGGAAGCGGCGAGCGCCTGACGTTTCAACTTTGAGAGGATGCCACCCGAGGCCACCCCATGCCCGCCCCCGCCCCGCGCCCCAGTCCCCGCGATATGATGTTCGTCGTTCGCGGAAACTCTGGGGCGCGGCCTTCGGGGCCGGCCCGTCCAGGTGGAGGTGCAGTGGGCGTCCCGAGCACCGAGGCTTTAGCTGAGCCGGACGAGGCGGCGGTCGCCGCCGAGCTCGTCCGGCGGATCGCGGCGGGCGAGGAAGCTGCCGAGGGAGTGCTCGTGGAGCGCTACCGGCGGGGCATCCTCTATCTGCTCCGCCGCCTCGGCGCCCTCCCCGATCTCGCCGAGGACGTGCAGCAGGAGACCTTCCGCATCGTGATCGAACGGCTGCGCCGCGGCGGCCTGGACGACCCCGCCGGCCTCGCTCCCTTCCTGCGCGGCACCGCCCGCAACCTGCTGATCGCCGAGCGGCGCAAGGCGGCGCGCCGGCGGACCTGGGGGGATTCGGGCGAGCTCGCCGCCGCCGTGGCGCCCGCGCCGAGCCAGCTCCAGTCCGTCCTCCTGGACGAGGAGGCCGAAATCGTCCGAAAATTGATCGGCGAGCTCCCCACCGACCGCGACCGGCAGCTCCTGCTCCGCTTCTACGTCGCCGAGGAGGACAAGGACAAGATCTGCGCCGACCTCGGGCTCGAGAGCCTCCACTTCAACCGCGTCCTCTTCCGGGCTCGCCAGCGCTTCAAGGAGCTTATGGAGCGCTTTCAGAAACGGCAGGGGGCTCCAGGAAGGGCAGGTTGACCATGGACCACACCTACGTCGAAGAGAACCAGATCGCCGACCGCTACGTAATGGGGACCCTCCCCGCCGAGGAGGCGGAGC
>DASWQX010000959.1:0-2482 GCA_036403495.1 Thermoanaerobaculia bacterium | reverse complement strand
CGCCTCGCTCACCCTTCGGCCCTCAGGATGACTCCCGGCTCGACGCGGGCGGCGCGGCGGGCCGGGAGGTAGCAGGCGAGCAGGGCGATGACACCCAGCAGGATGGGCGCGCCGAGGTAGTAGAGCGGATCGCGGGCGCTCACCGCGTAGAGCAGGCCGGTCAAGGTCCGCGAGAGCAGGAACGCCGCCGCCAGCGCGCCGGCCAGCCCGACGCCGAGCCCGATCAGCACCCAGCGGAACCCCTGCTTCACCACCGCTCCGAGCACCTGGGTCCGCTGCGCGCCTAGCGCCATGCGCACCGCGATCTCCTTCCGCCGCGACGAGACCGAGTGCGCCACCAGCCCGTAGATCCCGAGACCGCAGAGGATCAGCGCCACCGCCGAGAAGCCGCTGAGCAGCGACGTCGTCAGCCGGCGGCCGGCCACGGCGTCGGCGACGATCCCCTCCATCGTCTCCATCTCCGAAACCGGCTGCTCGGGGTCGACCGTCCGCACCTCGCGCCGCACCGCCTCGGCGATCCGGCCGGGGGGGAGAGAGGTGCGCACCAGCAGGTGGAGGAAGGGGACTTGGCGGGCCGTCCCCTGCCGCGTCGACAGGAAGAACGCCGGCGTCTTCTCGACCTCGGGGCCCACCTGCTGGAGGTCCTGGACCACGCCGACGACCTCCAGCTTCTGACTGCCCACGAACAGCCGCTTGCCGATTGGGCTCATGCCCGCGAAGTGCTGGCGGGCCATCGATTCGTTGATGATCGTGGTGGCGGGCGACTCGGGGATGGCGGCGGGATCGAAGTCGCTCCCCTTCACGATCCGCGCTTGCAGGGTATGGAAGAAGCCGGGGCTCACCTCGGTCATCCAGGCGAGCGGCTGGTCGTTCAGCGCCACCGGCGGCTTTCCCTCGACGGCGAACGGCGCCTTCGCCGACCCCTGCACCGGCAGGTAGTCCGCCAGCGCCGCCGACTCGACGCCGGGGAGCGTCCGCACCCGCTCCAGCACCTGGTCGAAGAAGGCCCGCTGGTGCGGTCGGTCGGGATACTTGGCCGCCGGCAGGGTGACCTGGAACGACAGCAGACCGGCGGGGTTGAGCCCGAGGTCCACCTGCGACAGCCGCCGGAAGCTCTGGATCAGCAGCGTCGCGCCAACCAGCAGCACCAGCGCCAGGGCGACCTCGGCGGCTACGAAGAACCCCTGCGCCCGCGCCCGCCGCGGCCCCGCCGTCGAGCCCCGCGAGGTTTCCTTGAGCTGGGTGGTGGCCTCGGCGCGCAGCCCCTGGAGCGCCGGGATCAGCGAGAAGAGCACGCCGGTCGCCAGCGACAGCAGCAGGGTGAAGGCGAGCACCCGCAGATCGATCCCCACCTCGTCGACGCGCGGCAGGTTGGCGGGGTGGAAGGCGACCAGCAGCTTCAGGGCCCCGTAGGCCAGCGCCAAGCCCACCAGGCTGCCGAGCAGCGCCAGCACCACCCCCTCGGCCAGCCGCTGGCGCACCACGCGGCCGGCGCTCGCCCCTATCGCCATCCGGATCGCCACCTCCTTGCGCCGCGCCAGGCCCTGCGCCAGCAGCAGGTTGGCGACGTCGGCGCAGGCGATCAGCAGCACCAGTGCCACCGCCCCCAGCAGCAGGGCGAGGGAGGAGCGGACGGAGCCCACGAGCTGCTCGTCCATCGGCACCACCGCCAGCCGGAAGCCGGCATCGAGGTTCTCCGGGAAAGCCCGGCCATAGGCGCCGTTGATCCGCTGCACCTCGGCAGGGATTGCCTTCGGCGACGTGCCCGGCTTCAGCCGCGCCGCCACCTGCAGGAAGCCGGCGCCCCGCTCGGCGACCGCCTCGGGGAGGATCGACAGCTCCTGGGCGCGGGGGAGCCAGATCTGGACGTCCTTGAACGGGAAGCGGAGGACGTCCGGCAGGACGCCGACCACCGTGTACGGCTTCCCCTCCAGCCGCACCGACCGCCCCACGATGCCGGGATCGGCCGCGAAGCGCCGCCGCCAGAACCCCTCGCTGAGCATCGCCACGTCGCCGCCTCCCTTGCCGACCTCGGCGGCCGAGAAGCGGCGCCCCAGCAGCGGCTCCACCCCCCAGACGTCGAAGAACTCGCGGCTGATCCGCTGGCCTTGGAGGACTTCCGGGTCCCCCCGCTCGGTCAGGTTGACGTCCTCCTCGTGGTAGGCGGTGACGGCCGCGAACGCCCCGCTGTCGCGCAGGGCCCGGAACTTGGGGACCGAGACCTCCGTCTGGTCGAGCCCCTGCTCGGGCGAGGTGGCCCAGATCTGCACCATGCGTCCGGGATCCCGGTAGGGGAGCGGGCGGAGCACGATCACGTCGAGCAGGCTGAAGATCGCCGTGTTGGCGCCGATCCCCAGCCCCAGCGCGAGCACCGCGATCAGCGTGAAGCCCGGGCTCTGTCGGAGCCTGCGGAGGCCGTATCGGAAGTCACCAAGCACTCATGCGCTCCTTGCCCGGCGCCGGGCTGCCGGAGGGTTCCCTA
>DASWQX010000958.1:0-1676 GCA_036403495.1 Thermoanaerobaculia bacterium | reverse complement strand
CTCGTTGTGGTTGATCTTGGCGATGAACGGGATCTTGTGGGCGTATTTGCGCGCGAGGATGCCGAGCACGCCGACGGTCGAGGCGACGGCGTTGCAGCCGGCCTCGAGGGCGAGCTTGACGATGTTCTCGGGCTCGAGGTAGATCGGGTTGGGGGCGAAGGAGGCGGCGGCCGTGTGCTCGACCCCCTGGTCGACCGGCAGGATGGAGAGATAGCCGGTGTTCGCCAGCCGGCCGGTGCCGTAGAGGCGCTGGAGGTTCACCAGCACCGGCGGCTTGCGGTCGGACAGCGACCAGACGCGCTCGACGTGGTCGGGGCCGGGGACGGTGATCTGCTCCCGGGGAATCCCCTTGCAGGTGAAAGAGAGCAGGTCGTCGGCATCCTTGCCGAGGCTCCTGGTGATCTGGTCGATACCGCCGCCCGTGCGTTCCATGATGGCCATAGAGGTCGATTCCCTCCGTTGAATCTCGATTGGAGTTTTCGGCGCCCTGAAGGGCGCCCGGGGTATCGTATCGCGGTTGACGGCTCTCCCGCGACCCATGAGGGCGCTGGGCGAGAATGGGGAGATCGTAGGGACGGTGCCGCGGTGATGGACCTCCCGTGGGTGTACCATCATCCGAAGACGGATCGGAGATGAAGATGGCTACGACACTGCAGATTGAGCTCCCCTCCAGCCTTTCCGAGGATGAAGCCAGGCTTCTCTTCGCGGTCAAGCTCTTCGAGGTCGGGAAGGTGTCCCTCGGCCAGGCGGCCAAGATCGCGGAGCTCTCGAAGCGCGCGTTCATGGAGATGCTCGGGCGCTATGGAGTACCGATTTTCAACTACTCCGCCGAGGAACTGCGGAGCGAGGTCGATTCTTGACGGAGCCCGTCGTCGAAAGTGAGGCGCTCCACTTAATCGGCGATGGAGCACCGCCGAATCTGCGCTCACTACCGCCGCGAAGTACGTCACGGCCGCCGGGAGCCGTGCTTCGACCGATCCGGCGGTGCTGTCCACCGCCGTGGCCTGCGTGAGCACCGCCGAATCCGTGGTCACCACCGCCGCGGCGGTGATGACTCACGCCGGTTCCGCGCGTTCGACCGAACCGGCGGTGGTAAAGGCCGAACCGGCGGTGGTAACGCCGCCACGGCGGTGGTGACCGCCGCCGGATCCGCGCTCATCGCCGTCGCCCCGGTGGAGACGCACGGGGAGACACCTCCCGCTCGGTATGGCCGCGCCCCCTACGCCAGCGCCGCCGCCAGCTCCCCCGCCCGCGCCACCCGGAGGTCCGCCTTCACCTCCTCCAGCTTCGGCGGACGGGGGAACCCCCACTCGACGAGAGCAAAGGCGCAGCCGGCGTTGTGGGCGGTCTCGGCGTCGATCCAGGTGTCCCCCACCAGCATCAGGCTCCGCAACGGGACGCCGAGCCGCTCGGCGAGCACGCGGAGGCCCGAAGGGTCGGGCTTGCGGGTGGGCAGGCTGTCGCCTCCCAGGATCTCGGCGAAGAAACGGGAGAGGCCGAGGCCGTCGAGGATACGGCGGGAGAACGCCTCCCCCTTGTTGCTCAGTAGGGCGAGCGGATAGCGCCCCCCCAGCTCGACGAGCATCGCTCCCACCCCTGGATAGAGACGGGTCTGCTCCAGGCAGACGTCCCAGTAGAGGTCGAGATAGCGGGCGAGGGCGCGGTCGACCTGATCG
>DASWQX010000957.1:0-5488 GCA_036403495.1 Thermoanaerobaculia bacterium | reverse complement strand
TCCCCGCACTGTTGCAACTCGCCAGAGTCACGACCGCCGGCTGAGCCAGCCCTTCGCTGTCGGGCAAATGAGCGGCACGAATGGCGGTCGCCAAGCGGGAGCCACTGATGTAGTCGGTCTTCTCGGGGTCTCGCGCATCGTGCATAGCCAGGAAGAAGCGGGAGTCAAAGCCATCGGGCCTTTTGACGCCATGCGCGAGGATATGGATGTGCGTAAAGTGATCGGTCGCGCAAGCCTTTTCAAGGGCTTCGATCGATGCTTCTGGAAGGAAGACGAAGCTCTCTTCGACGCGCTTACGGCGCTCCTCCGCGTCGGCCTCGTCGTAGTATTTGATCCACGGCGCCACCAGGCGGCGCAAAGCCAGAAGGTGGGATTCCAGCGGAATCGTTCCGACCTCGGGAGGGGAGGCCGCCACGAAGAGAACGCGAGGCCTCTCTGGCCACCGGAACGATTTGTCGGCAACCCGGCGCGTTTCCCGGGTCATGCAGATCGGCGTCTGCGGCTGCAGCAGAAGGTATTGGCCCGTTCCCGGAAAGCCGTTCGGCGAGAAGGCCAGCTCGAACGGAAGCAGCGCCAGCTCGGAAGCGGAAAGGATCAGCCGCAAATGGGTCAACGGCTCATCCGTATCGTCGTCCTTGTTCGATTCGGCCGTCAATCCCGGGATAGTCGCCAGGAGCTCCCCCATCAGACGCGCCGTATCGTTCAATTGAAAGAGGCGGGAGGCCTCATCGGCCTTGTAGTCCAGGGCGGAGAGCCGAAAAAGGAACTGGTTGTGCTCACAGGGAACGTGCACCGTCACCGCGCCATGGTTCTCACAGAGAGCCAGGTAGGGAGTCAATGGCGACAGGAGCTGGTTATGGGCGGGACCATGGCGAAGCAACTCCAAAGTGATCGTACGCATGATTCGGCTTCCTCGATACGCGCGAATGAGTTACGCGCGAATGAAACGGCTCCCCGGGACCTCTGCGAAGGCTGGGCCGCCCGGCTGCGGGACGACGTGGCGAATCTCACCGGTCGTCGTCTCACCCTCGACCCGGAAGGAAGCGACGGCCAACCTCCGCAGGATCAGCCCCTCGAATGAATCCAGAGCCTCCATGGACTTCTTCTTGAAGGTCTCGAAAACCTGCTCGAACTTCTCTTCGCTCTCCAGGAGACTCCGCTCCAAGCGGATCAATCGCACCCAGGTCCCGGTGTTGAAATAGAAGCCCTTACCCTGCTTCCGCTTCAAGGCTCGTTCGAGGTGCGTGTGACCGGCGACCACGAAGTCGATCTCTTCGCCAACCTGCCGATCCAGGTTCTTGTAGGTGTCGTCCTCCGCCTTCAGCTCGAAGCTGACATCCTGGCGAAGACCTTCCAAGGCTTCCCGCAGGACCTCCGAGCGACTCTGCTTCTGGACGAATTTCCTGAGCGCCGTGAAACCTCCAAGATAGCCACCCTGCTCGTCGCTGACGACCAGCGACATCGGTTCCACATGCAGGCGCATTCTGTCCTCGGCTTCCCTCATCAGGATCTCGGCACGATCGCGGCTGTCGATCGAAAGCGCCATACTGCTCGTCGATCTCACCGGCCACCCACCGGCAGGGGAATCTTCCGCCGCGCCCAGAAATCCCGTGGAACGCTTGATCTTGTCCCAGACCAGTCGTCGCGCCGTGCGGGCGGCAGCGAACACCTTGTCGCGCTGGTCCGGCGCCAGGGCCAGCACCGTCGGCACCACTCCCGGGATCTCGGGCTTGAGCAGATCGATGAAAGGATATATGTGCTTGAGGTCGTTCATGACGTCGATCACCAACTGCGTTCCCGCGTTGGGGATCCAGCTCTCCACCTGGAGCCCGTGCATGATGTCGCGGCCCATCCGCCGGATCTTCTCGTGATCGGTGACGTTCCAGTCGTCCACTTCGTTCCCGTGGACGGCCAGGATGGTCGCGTTGCCGACCCGGCAGAGGAAACCCGCGCCTTCGAAGGAGAGGACGATGCGACCGCGGGCCGCCTCGTCGTCGGCGGTAAGGATCCGGAGCAGGCTCTCGCGGACCCACGGGAGCGCCAGCTCCACGTCGTGATTCCCCAGGTTGATGATCAGGCGGCGACCTTTTTTCTGTACGAAACGCTTCAACGCCTCCCATACCGGTTTGAAGGAATTATCCCCGGCGATGCGCTTCAGCTTTTCCACCGCACCCGAGGGATCGAAGCATACTGCGTCCTTTTCCGCGAGAAAGTCCACGAGGTCGCCGTTGATCAGCAGGGCGATCCGCTTTCCCGGAGGCTCGGCCGTCAAATGATCGATCAGCCACTCGGCTTCGGCACCCGCGTTGAAGATCTGCCGACTCGGTTCGTCTCCACCGAGGTGCAGGTCGGAAATGACGTGGAGCTCATCAAATTCCGGAAGGATGTTGAAGGGAATCGATACCTGTGGGCTCACGATCTCTCCAGACGAATTATCGACAAATGGCTATGCGCCTTCAGATTATTCAGTTGCTGAATTCTACAACCGGATTCGTAGCAAGTCGAGAGACCCTCAATCAGGCAGTTTCTGGCGCCGGTAGGGCGAGCAGCACCTCGTAATGCGTCACGAAGGGCTCGCGTTCGAGAAGGAAGTCGTCGTCCTCTCCGTAGTACCGGGCTCGCTCGTAGTCCTCGCCCGCGAAGCGCTTGATCGCGTCCACCGAATCCCAGTGAGTGATCAGGAGGAAATGGGCGACCTCGCCGTCCACGCGGCGGAGCACGTAGACGCCGCGATTGCCGGGGGTGTCGGCGTAGTCGGCCACGCCGGTACGCAGGAGGTAGGCATGGTATTCATCGGCCTTGGCGGCAGGTACGCGGCCGTGCCAGGTTCTCGCGATCATGGAACCTTCTCCCTCTTGTAAACGTAGTAGACGACCCCCGCGTAGTCATCCGTGAAGAGAAAGGCGTCCGGCCCGAGGCGGAGGACGTCGGCGGGACGGCCGCGGATCTTGCCCCCTTGCAGGAAGCCGTCGATGAAGTCCTCGGGGGGTGAGCCCGGTCCGGCGACGCGCACCAGGCGGTAGCCCCGTTTGAGGCTCTTCTTGGTCGAGCCGTGCAGCGCCACCAGAAAGGTGCCGCCCAGGTCCGTGTTGTCCTTGGCGTCGAAGTGCTCCAGGCCGAGCGGCGCGCTATGGGCGGCGAGCTCGGTATAGGCCTTGGGAACCTCCCAGCAGCTCGTCTTGATCCCCTTCGGATTGAGCTTCGGGTCGACGTGGACCTTACCGCCGGCCTGGTAGCAGTAGGGCCAGCCGTACTGACCGCCGTCGCGCACGGCGTAGAAGGTATCGGCGGGCTTGTCGTCGCCGAGGTGATCGGCGCCCATGTCGGTCGCGAACAGTTGGCCGTCGACCCAGCGCAGCCCCACGGCGTTGCGCAGGCCGCGCGCGAAGAAGCGTTGATTCTTGCCGTCCGGGTCCATCTCGAGGATGCTGGCGCGGACCTCCTCCTTCTCCTCGCAGGCATTGCAACTGCTCCCGACCGCGACGTAGATCTTGCCGTTGCCGCCGGCGAGCACCGTGCGCGTCAGGTGCCAGCCGCCGTACTTGTAGCTCAGCCCGTACGCGGGGAAGGTGGCCAGCACCTCGGGCTCGGCCGAGGGCGCGGTCTCGCCCGCCTTGTAGCGGTAGCGCAGCAGCCGGTCGGTCAACGCCAGATACAGCCAGTCGACGCCGTCCTGATCCCGGTAGAAAGCAAGGTTATTCGGATTGCGCAGGCCGGTGAGATACGGAATCGCGCCTTTGAAGGTCCTGCTTGCCGGATCGAAGATGTCGAGGATGTAGACGATCCCCTTTTCATTGTCGGTGCGGTTGAACATATCGGTGACGAAGATCCGGTTGTCCGGGCTCTTCGTCAGGAAACGCACGCGCCGGAGCCCCTGCGCCGCCACCGTGATCTCGAACCCTTCGGGCACGTTGAGATCGAAAGACCGGCCGTCGGCGAGCGCGATGTGGCGCGGCGTGAGCTTCAGAACGGTTTTTTCATGGATGGCGGGATCGGCTCGCGCGTCCGTTCCAAAGGCCAGCAGGAGCAGGACCAGACCGGGTTTTATTTTCATGGTTGACCTATTTGATGTAGCCGAGCGAGCGGAGGCCCTCTTCGAGCCCGGGATCGAGCGGCTGCGTGGAGGCCGCGGCCACCGGGTGGGGCTTGAACGCCAGCAGGTCCCGCAGCAGCGCGCGGGTGGCCCGCGTTTTGTCCCGCGAGACGTCGCGGACCTGTCCGGGATCGTGCGCGACGTCGTAGAGCTCGATCCGGGTGAGCGGAAGGCCGCGCACCTCGAAGGCGTGGCACTCCGGCTCGTGACGCTTGCTGTCCGGGTCGTCCGCGCAGCCGTCGGCCTCCAGGACGAGGCGCCCCGGCCCCGGCGAGGCGACCTGCACCGGCCCCCAGTCGGGCACCAGGGTGAGCTGCTGCAAGACGTCCTTGCCGCGCCGGACGATCAGCCGGTGGGGCTCCAGGAAGGAGCGCGCCTGGAACGCCAGGACGCCGCCGCGGCTGTCGAACGCCACCCGCCGCGGCAGCCAGTCCTCGGCCGGAGGATCGAACAGGAGCAGGCTCTCCAGCTTCCCGTGATCGCCGCGGTAGACCGAGCGCTCGCCCTCCATGGCCTCGCCCCAGGCCGTGCCCCCCGAGCTAGACTCCGAGGCCGGCGAGGGCACCCCGATCCGCGAGGCCAGGCTGAGCCCCGCCAGCCGCCCCTTGGGCTTCACCCCCGACAACTCGTAGAAGGTGGGCGCCACGTCGATGAGCTGCGCGACGCCCGGCTGCCGCACCGGCGCCGGCGCGTCCGGATGGATCACCAGCAGCGGCACGTGGAGCGTCTCACGGTAGAGCTGCGTGTGATTGAAGCGGCCGTGCTCCTGGAACTCCTCGCCGTGATCGGCGGTGACGATCACGGTGACGTCGCGGGCGAGGCCGAGCCGTTCGAGCTCCGCGAAAAACCCTTTCAGGACGTCGTCGGTCTGGCGGATGCCGGCGTCGTAGAGCGCCTGGAGATGATCGATCACCGGCTGCGGCGGCCGGCCCCCCGTCATGTTCCAGCGGGTGAGCGCAGGACCGGTGGGCGGGATGTCGCCGGCGGGCGGCGGCCCCTTCCAGAACAGGTCCTGGTAGGGCTGCGGCGCGTCGTAGGGCGCGTGGACGGCATAGGTATGGATGAACAGGAAGAAGCGGTCGTTCGGCCTTAAGCCCTTCAGGAAGGTGGTGCCGCGGCGGAAGGTCCTTTCCACCAGGCGCTCGCCCGCCGCGCCGCGGTCGCGGCTGTCGAACTCGTCGAAGCCCCGGCGGAAGCCGTAGCGCCCGCTCACGTAGCCCCCCTCGGTGAATCCGGCGGTGCGGAAGCCTGCGCGCTGGAAGGCCTCGGGCATCGTCTCCACTTTGGGGGAGAGCACCGAGTTGGGCGGAAACACCCCGTGCTCGCGCGGGTAGAGGCCGGTGAGCATCGACATGTGCGAGACCAGGGTGCTGGGGAACTGGGAGTACGCCTCCT
>DASWQX010000956.1:0-3534 GCA_036403495.1 Thermoanaerobaculia bacterium | reverse complement strand
CTACCAACGTGCTGAACAAGGTCCCCCGCGCCGTCCAAGCGACTATGAAGGCCGACCTGCGCGAGATCCACGGCGCAGAGACCCGCTCGGCGGCGGAGGCCGCGATCGACATCTTCGCTGAGAAATATGGGGCGAAGTACGCCAGGGCAGTCGAGTGCCTGAGGAAGGATCGCGAGGCCCTGCTGACCTTCTACGACTTCCCGGCCGAGCACTGGGATCACCTGCGAACCTCGAACCCCATCGAAAGCGTGTTCGCGACCGTGCGGCACAGGACCGTCAGAACCAAGGGATCGCTGTCGTCCTCCACGGCCCGGCTGATGGTCTTCAAACTTGTTATGGCTGCCGCGAAAACCTGGCGAAGGCTGAAAGGCGAAAACCAGTTGCCGAGGGTCGTAGCCGGTGCCACGTTCCGCGACGGGACGGAGGTCATCAAAGGTCCGTCAAGCCGCGCCGCCTGATCGCCACGTCACCCAAACTCCTTCATAACTCGCTTCACTGTAAGCGTCGTTTGGACCGCACCTTCCTTATTGGGGTCTGAGGGTTGAGGCTGGCGATCTCTGATTTGGGGATCGTTCTGTGTCTGGACTTGACCCTACGCTTGAGCCGGAGCGGCGGGACCCTACGCTTCAGCCGGAGCGGCTGCGCCGGATCGAGGTGATCAACGGCGTCTGCGGCCGGCGGCGTTGGTCGGTGGACGAGAAGGCTCGCATTCTCGAACAGACCCTCGTTCCCGGTGCGGTGGTGTCGGAGGTTGCGCGTCGACACGGTCTGTCGCCGCAGCAGCTGTTCGGGTGGCGGCGCGAGGCGCGGCGCATGAACGAGGCCTCTGGGGCGCCGACCGCGTTCGTGCCAGCCGTGCTCGAAGGTTCGGCATCGGCAGCGGTCGTGGAACCTCGGCCAGGGCGACGCCGTCGGCGACGGGGATCATCGCGAACATCGGCGTCAGGCGCCATCGAGATTGAGATCGACGGTGTCGCGGTCTGGGTCGGACCCGGAGCGAGCCCGAAGTCCATCGAGGCCGTGATCCGCGCGCTGAAGGGGGGACCATGATCGGGCCCACTGGCGCGGTCCGCGTTCTCGTGGCGACCCGGCCTGTGGACTTCCGCAAAGGGGCCGAGGGCCTGGCTGCGCTGGTGCGGGAGGCGATGGGGGCGGACCCGTTCTCGGGCGCGGTGTATGTGTTCCGGGCCAAGCGCGCCGACCGGGTGAAGCTCGTCTTCTGGGACGGGACCGGTGTGTGCTTGTTCGCCAAGCGGCTCGAGGATGGGGAGTTCCGTTGGCCGAAGGTGCAGGACGGTGTCCTGCGGCTGAGCGCGGCGCAGCTCTCCGCTCTCCTCGAGGGGCTCGACTGGCGCCGCGTGCACGAGGCTCGCCAGGTCACTGCGCCGATAGCGCCGAGTTGAGGGTCGGGGCCGTCAAAACGGTCGCAAGTTGCTCATCGGTCTGATTCAATCTGATTCGTGAGCGCCGCCCCGCAGACGCTTCCGGACGACCCTGGCCTGCTCAAGGCGATGGTGTTGGCCGAGCGTGCCGAGAGTGAGCGGCTGCGCCAGATCATCAAGGAGCTGCAGCGTCATCGGTTCGGCCGCCGAGCCGAGAGCCTGCCCGAGGATCAGCTTCTTCTGGGTCTGGAGGAGGCCGAGCAGGTCGAGGCGGCGTGTCTCGCCGAGGTCGAGGAGACAACACCGACCGAGCGCGCCCGCGCTGGCAGGCGCCGAACCAACCGAGGCGCCTTGCCGGCCCATCTGCCCCGGATCGAGCGCGTCGTCGACGTGGAGAGCACGATTTGCCCGTGCTGTTCGGGCGCGCTGCACCGCATCGGCGAGGACGTCTCGGAGCGTCTCGACATCGTGCCGGCTCAGTTCCGGGTCATCGTGGTGCGTCGACCCAAATACGCCTGCAGGGCCTGCGAGGAGGTGGTTCTGCAGGCGCCCGCGCCCGCACGCCTCATCGAGGGCGGGCTGCCGACGGATGGGACCGTCGCGCAGGTCCTCGTGTCCAAATACGCCGACCATCTCCCGCTCTATCGGCAGGCCCAGATCCTCGCCCGGCAGGGCGTCATGCTGGATCGCTCGACGCTCGCCGACTGGGTCGGGCGCGCGGCGTTCCTGCTCCGGCCGGTCCACGAGCGGCTGCTTGCGGTGCTGAAGACCTCGGGGAAGCTCTTCGCGGACGAGACGACTGCCCCAGTGCTCGATCCCGGACGAGGCCGCACCAAGACGGGACAGCTCTGGGCCTACGCTCGGGACGATCGGCCCTGGGGCGGGACCGACCCGCCCGGGGTCGCCTACGTCTACGCGCCGGACCGCAGAGCGGAGCGACCCATCGCGCATCTGGCCGGCTTCCGGGGCGTGCTGCAGGTGGATGGCTATGGCGGCTACAAGGTGCTGGCCGAGCGCGGCGAGGTCCGCCTCGCCTTCTGCTGGTCGCATGTGCGCCGCCGCTTCTACGAGCTCGCCCAGGCCGGCCCGGCGCCGATCGCGTCGGAGGCGCTCGCCCGTATCGCGGCGCTCTACAAGATCGAGGGCGAGATCCGCGGGCGCTCGGCCGAAGAGCGACGGGCGGTGCGCCAGGCGCGTAGCCGTATCCTCGTCGAGGCGTTCGAGCCGTGGCTACGCGAGAAGCTCGCCATCGTTAGCCAGAAGAGCAAGCTCGCCGACGCGATCCGCTACGCGCTCTCCCGCTGGACAGGGTTGAGCCGCTTCCTTGACGACGGCCGGGTCGAGATCGACTCCAACGTCGTCGAGCGTTCGATCCGCCCGCTCGCGCTCACCCGCAAGAACGCCCTCTTCGCCGGTTCCGACGGCGGCGCCGAGCACTGGGCCGTCCTTGCCTCCCTCATCGAGACCTGCAAGCTGATCGGCGTCGAGCCGCAGGCCTACCTCGCCGACGTCATCACCCGCATCGTCGCCGGCCATCCGAACAGCCGCCTCGACGAGCTCCTGCCCTGGACCTACCCGGCAACACCCGCTCTCAAAGCCGTGGCCTGAAGACGCCGCTTACGTTGTAGGACGTGAAGATGCGGTTCGAGAGCCAGTTCTCGCGCATGAACTGCCAGATGTTCTCGACCGGGTTCAGCTCCGGGCACTTGGACGGCAGCGGCACGAGGGTGATGTTTGGCGGGACCACCAGGCGATGCGAGAGATGCCATCCGGCTTGGTCGAGGAGAAGTACGGCGTGGGCTCCCGGCGCCACCTCCGTTGCGATCTCGGCGAGGTGCAGGTTCATGGCCTCGGTGTTGCAGGCGGGCATGATGAGGGCCGCGCCCTTGCCCTCAGCCGGACAGATGGCGCCGAAGATGTAGGTTGAGGCGGTGCGCTGATCGTAGGGCGGCGACGGCCTCGTGCCGCGTCGCGCCCAGCGCCGGGTGATCTTGTTCTTCTGGCCGACCCGGGCCTCGTCGGCGAACCAGAGCTCTATGCGGCCGGGATCGACACCCTTCTCCCGCGCGATCTCGTCCAGGCGCGCCGGGAAGCTTATGGGATGGCCCGCCCCTTCGTAGAGCTCAGCGCTAAGCTGAGGCTCCGATGAGGA
>DASWQX010000955.1:0-4466 GCA_036403495.1 Thermoanaerobaculia bacterium | reverse complement strand
GCTTTCACGGCAACGTCTCCACGATGACCGCCATCCCCGGCCAGCGCGCGCTGGTGGCTGGCAGCGACGACCGGTCGGTGCGTATCCTCGACCTCGAGCACAGCCAGCTCGATCCGCCGCTGGTGAATGAGGCGGGGAGTGGAGGCATCCGCCGCCTGGCCTTCGCCTCTGGAGACCGCCTCCTGGCCCTGGGGAGCGCCCTGTGGATGTTCGACACCAAGAGAAGTGATCACCCCAAGGTGTTGACCTTGACGGACGTGACTCCCGACGCGATCTCGGCGCTGGCCCTGAGCCCCGGTGGCGAGCGGCTCGCCGCCGGCTCGGCGGACGGCTCGATCCAGCTCTGGGACGCCAACGGCCGGCGCTTGGGGCCGCCGCTGGCCGACGGCGATCAGAAGATCCTGGCCCTCCGCTTCTCCAAGGGCAGGCTCCTGAGTGGTGACGCGAAGGCCAACGTCGTCGTCCGGGAAGCCGATGGCAGGGTCCTGCACAGGTTCAACGGCAACCGTGAGCTCTCCGCCGTAGCCTTCCGCGACGACGGCGAGCACGTCGCGGCGGGCACCGACGACGGCACCGTCCTCCTCTGGAACGCCGAGGGGAAGACCCTGCACGATCCGTTGCGCCCCTCCAAGGTGCGGATCGTGTCGCTGGCCTGGAATCCGGCGGCTCCGTACCTCGCGACCGGCGACGACGACGGCTATCTTACGATCTGGGACCTCGACTCGGGCAAGCAGGAGTGCCGGGGAAAGGCTCACAACCACGAAGTCCTGTCGCTCGATTGGAGCCCGGAGGGGACCTCCCTGATCAGCAGCGGCAGCGACCGCTCGGTCAGGCTCTGGGACCTGCAGTGCAAGAAGCTGGGGGAGCTCAACGGCCACTGGAAGTCCGTCGCCGCCGTCGCTTTCTCGAACGTTGGAGAGGTCGCCGCCAGCGCCGGACGCGACGGCACTCTGCGGCTCTGGCGCGCCGACTGGCACGATTGGCTCAAGTTGGGCTGCGAGCGCCTGCGCCAGCACCCCGCCTTCACCAACCCTGCCGACGACCGCAGCCGGCGGGCCCGCGACGTCTGCCGGTCGCTGGCGCGGCTGGAGAAAATGCGGTAGCAGGGGTCGGCGCCCAGGAGACGGGCCGGGTTGATGAGGGCCCCCGCCGGGAAGCGGTATGATCCCCTCACGCCGGCCGAGCCGGAAGGAGACCGCGATGAAGAAATTCGGTTGTCTGATCGCCGCCGTGGTGGTGGTCTTGATCTTCGGGTTGTACCTGGTGAGCGTCTACAACGGGCTGGTCGGCTCCGAGCAGGCCGTCGAAGCGCAGTGGGCGCAGGTGCAGAACGTCTACCAGCGCCGGGCCGACCTCATCCCCAACCTGGTCGCCTCGGTGAAGGGCGCGGCCAACTTCGAGCAGTCGACGCTGACGGCGGTCATCCAGGCCCGCAGCCAGGCCACCCAGATGACCCCGGCGGCAACGCAGGAGATCCTCAACGATCCCGCCAAGTTCGCCCAGTACCAGAAGGCCCAGGACGGCCTCACCTCGGCCCTCTCCCGGCTGATGGTGGTGGTGGAGCAGTACCCGCAGCTCAAAGCCGTGCAGGCCTTCCAGGACCTGATGGTGCAGCTCGAGGGGACGGAGAACCGGATCGCCGTCGAGCGCCGCAGCTTCAACGAGGTGGCGCAGACCTACAACACGCAGATCCGCCGTTTCCCCGCCGCCCTCTTCGCCACCATGATGGGCTTCAAGCCCCGCCCCTACTTCGAGGCCGCCGCCGGCGCCGACGTGGCGCCCAAGGTCGACTTCGGCACGCCCGCTCCCGCGCCCGCCGCGCCGGGTCACTGAGCGGGCGCGAGCCAGGCCGCCACGGCGGCGAGGGTCCGGGGGTCGTTGAGGACGCCGTCGTGGCCGGCGCCCTGGACGATCACCACCCCGCCGTTCGTAAACGGACGGACGGCGGCCTCGTAGTATTCGGCGTGGAACGCTTCGTCCGCGCTGCCGGCGAGGAAGAGGATGGGCTGGTGGATCGCCCGCAGGGCCGGGCGGTAATCTTCCGGGCTCATCCCCATCATCGCCCGGTAGCTATAGGAACGCAGCGGCATCTCCTTTGGCAGGTTGAAGAAGAGCGTCTGCAGGCCATTGAAGGCGGTGATGCCGACGCTGTTGAACAGGAGCAGCCCGAGGGTGCGCGAGAGATCGAGCTGCACGAAATTCGCGCTCTCCTTCGTCGCTTTCACGGGGGTCGTGGGGGATTTGTCTCCCAGGTGCGGAGCGAAGAGGAGATAGCCGTCGACCGGCGGCAGCCCCTTCTTCAGGGCATAGCGGAGCGCGATCCCGCCGCCCATCGAATGCCCCGCCAGGATCACCCTCCCGCCGGTCTTCGTGGCGCGGATCTGCGCCACCACCTCGCCGAGGTCGTCCTCGTACTGGCCGATGTAGCGCACGTCGCCGGGCACGCCGCCGGACGCGCCATGGCCGCGGAGATCGATGGCGACCACCTCGGCGCCCGTGGCCTCGCGGAGCAGCCCGGAGCTCCGGTTGAGCGGGAAGCTGCTGGCGAGCACGCCGTGGACGAGGAGTATCGTCGTCGCCGACGGCGAGGGAGACGATCGCGGAAAATATTGGGAGGCGAGCACCGTGCCGTCCCGCATCCTGAAGCGGCGCGAGGCGGCCGGATAGGGCTGCTGGAGGCTGGCGGTGAACGCCGCCATCGCCTCCGGGCTCACCTTGAGAGGGCCCGGGAACTCGGGGTCGCCGAGGAAGACCACCACGAAGGCGGTGAGGAAGACGAGGCCGACCAGGGCCGCGACGCCGGCCAGAGCGATTTTCAGGGCTTTGAGCATGGCAAGTCTCCTCGCTCAGATGAAGTGGGTCTTCCTGGACTGGAGCCAGAACGTCAGCCCCAGCAGCAGGACGATGGTGCCGACCTCGCCCAGCAGGATGTGAACGGCCGGCGGGCTCCAGACGATGCGGTTTCCCTTCATCGTGGCGGCGATGGTGGAATCGTGGGAGGCGACGTACATGATCACCTGGAGAAAGAGCTCGCCGACGACCGTGGCGCCGATCGTCCACCCCTGGGACTCGCTGATCAGCGCCACGGCCAGGATCAGGATGTAGCTCGCGAAGGTCTCCAGCAGGACGAGCAGGGAGAAGGGGATCAGGCCGGCCGGAAATCCGGTCCTGCCCGCGAGCACCGCGAAGGTGCCGACCGTGATGGCGGTCCACGGGATCAGGAAGATCAGCAGATTGGCCACGATCTTGGCCGTGGTGTACTCCCCGAGAGAGATCGGCAGGGTCATCACGAAGGGGAGCGTATGCTCGGTGCGCTCGACGACGACCGTCACCATGGCGACGTGGATTCCCAGCGCGAACAGGATCGTGATGATCAGGATGCTGCCGGCGTAGAACGTCCCCTCGCTCCCCTTGGCGACCAGGCCGAGGGCCACCGCGCCGGCGGCGAGATAGAGGAGGAGCGTCCCGCGCAGCAGGTCCCAGTCCTTGAGGATCAGGCGTTTGATCATGAAGGTGCTCATGCGATTTTTCCCTCCCTGCGGCCGGCCACGTTGGCGATGAAGATCTCTTCGAGAGTCATGGGGTCCACCGCGCTGACGGTGACCCCGGCGTTCCGGTAGGCCGCGACCATGGCCTCGTCATAGTGGTTGGTCGTGACGACGGCCAGCCGGCCGCTGCCGCTCGCGCCGATCACCCCCGGCAGCGCCGGCAGGGCGGCGCCGGACGGCACGTCGAGCCGCACCCGCCGCCAGCGGTCGAGGAAGCTCTCCTTGTCGTCCGAGTCGACGATCCTGCCGCGGTCAATGAAGGTGATCTGGTCCGAGATCTGCTCGACGTCGAGCGTGTTCTGGGACGAGAAGAGGACGGTGCGGCGGTCGTCGGCGAGCGCCTCCATCAGCGCCCCCAGCACCTCGGAGCGGGCGACCGGATCGAGCCCGGTGGTCGGCTCGTCGAGCACCAGCAGGCGCGGCCGGCGGGCGAGCACGAGCAGCAGCGCCGCCTTGACGCGCTGGCCGTGCGAGACCCCCTTGATCTTCTGCTCCGCCTTGAGGTCGAACCGCTTCAGCAGAGCCTCGGCATAGGCCTGGTCCCAGCTGGGATAGATCGAGCGGATGAACGCCATGTGCCAGGCGAGGGTCGCCGCCTTGTAGAGCCGCATGTCCTCGGACACGAAGCCGATGTCGCGCTTGGCCGCCGCCCCCTCGGCCGGCATCGGGTGGCCGAGCACCCGGACGTCGCCGCGGTCCTGGTGCACCAGCCCCATCAGGATGCGCAGCGTGGTGGACTTGCCGGCGCCGTTGGCGCCGATGAAGCCCATGATGCTCCCCGTGGGGAGCTCGAGATCGATATCGTCGAGCGTGAAGTGGCGATACGTCTTGCCCACGCCCGCGAATTGCACCGCGAGGTCAGTCATGATTCCTCCTCCGTCGATTGGGTCCAGCGTTCGGCGGCCGCGCGCAGCCGGG
>DASWQX010000954.1:0-2020 GCA_036403495.1 Thermoanaerobaculia bacterium | reverse complement strand
TTCCTCAGGAGGAGAGGGATCGAGGGTGAGGTCGCAGGCCGCGAACATTGCCGATGCACTCTAGCCAGAACATGACCAAGCCCCCCTTCAAGCCCCTCCGCCTTGGCCCCGTCGACATCGAGGTGCGCGCGCTGCCGGACGGCGGCATGGTGCTCCGCTCGCGCCATGCGCTTCGCCCCTATCCGCGCTGCGTCGGCGAGATGTTGCGCCACTGGGCTCAGGCGGCGCCCGAGCGCACGTTCCTGGCCGAGCGCGACGCGGAGGGGGGCTGGCGCCGCGTCTCCTACCGGGCGGCCCTGGACGCCGTCGAGCGGATCGCGGGCGCCCTGCTGGCGCGGGGCTTGAGTCCCGACCGGCCGGTGGCGCTCCTCTCCGACAACGGCGTCAATCACGGCCTGCTGCAGCTCGCCGCGATGCACATGGGGGTCCCCGCAGTGCCGGTCTCGCCCGCCTATTCGCTGCTGGCGCAGGACCACGCCCAGCTTCGCTACATCGCCGGCCTGACCCGCCCCGGCCTCGTCTACGCCGCCGACGGCGACCGCTTCGCGAAAGCTCTGGCCGCGGTCGCCGAGGTCGTTCCAGATGCGGAAATCGTGACTGGAACGAGCTTCGACACTCTCCTGGCGGCGGAGCCGGGTCGCGATGTCGAAGAGCGCTTCGCCGAGATCGGGCTCGACACCGTGGCCAAGATCCTCTTCACCTCGGGCTCGACGGGGAAGCCCAAGGGGGTGATCAACACCCAGCGCATGCTCGGCTCCAACCAGCAGGCGCTGGCGCAGGCGTGGCCGTTCCTGGAAGAGCGGCCGCCGGTGATCGTCGACTGGCTCCCCTGGAGCCACACCTTCGGCGGCAATCACAATTTCAACCTGGCGCTGCGCAACGGCGGAACCCTTTATATCGACGGCGGCAAGCCGGCACCCGGCCTGATCGAGACGACGGTGCGCAACCTGCGCGAGGTGCCCTCCACCCTCCACTTCAACGTGCCGCGCGGCTTCGAGATGCTGATCCCGTTTATCGAGCGGGACGCCGGGCTGCGCGAGACCTTCTTCCGCGATCTGGACGCGCTCTTCTACGCCGCCGCGGCGCTGCCGCAGCACCTCTGGGAGAAGCTCGAAAACCTTTCCATCCTGGCCACGGGCCGCCGGGTGGTGATGCTCTCCGCCTGGGGCTCGACCGAGACGGCGCCGAGCTCGACGCAGATCCATTTCCTGATCGAAAGAGCAGGCGTCATCGGCGTGCCCGGCGCGGGCACGGAGATCAAGCTGGCGGCTAATTCCGGGGGCGACAATAAACTTGAGCTGCGAGTCAAAGGCCCCAACGTGACGCCCGGCTACTGGCGGCATCCTGAGCTCACCGCGGAGCTGTTCGACGAGGATGGATTCCTGAAGACCGGCGACGCCGGCAAGCTCGCCGATCCGCGCGATCCGAACCGCGGCATCCTCTTCGACGGCCGGCTGGCCGAGAACTTCAAGCTGATGTCGGGCACCTGGGTCCATGTCGGCGAGCTCCGCCTGGAGCTGATCTCCGCCGGCGCACCGGTGATCCAGGACGTGGTGGTGACCGGCCACGACCGCGAGGAGATCGGCCTGCTGATCTTTCCCAACCCCGCCGGCTGCCGCGCGCTCTGTCGCGAAGCGGCCGAAACCGAGCCCCTGACCGAGCTCATCGGGCGGCCGCAGGTGCGCGACCACCTCGCCGCCGCCCTCGCCGCCCACAACGCCGCGAACCGCGCCAGCAGCCGCCGCATCGCCCGCGCCCTCCTGCTGGCTGAGCCGCCGTCGATCGAAGCGGGCGAGGTCACCGACAAAGGCTATGTGAACCAGCGCGCCGTGCTCACGTGGCGGGCGGCGGTGGTGGATCGGCTTTATGAGGGTGGGGGTGGGGTGATCGTTCCGTAAGGCTTGTCACAGAATAACTGTTCCAGTTCTTATCGAGTCAACTTCCGTCCGGCCCAACGGGTCGGGAGATCTCAGCCCAGGGCTGAGGCCGAAGGCCGATGCCCTGGGAAGACAAGGGCCCC
>DASWQX010000953.1:0-2260 GCA_036403495.1 Thermoanaerobaculia bacterium | reverse complement strand
TTTTACTCGACCTGGCCAGGCACGAAGTCCCTGAGCAAAGCTGATTCTGGACAGGTCCATCCAGGGCGACCAAGGCCATGGCGACGAAACCTGAACTCACCACCTTACGGACCGAGGTGCCGTCCCGGCTGCTCGCCGAGATGCAGTCGCTCGTGGACGCGGGTTGGTTCCGAAGCCTGGATGAGTTGATGCTCGACGCCCTCCGGCGGTTCCTTGATTCTCATCGCGAAGATCTGATGGAAAAGCTGGTTCGTGAGGACATGAAATGGGGCCTTCGCGGCCCTGACGCAGCACAGAAGCTCGTCGAGGCCGGCACCGCCAGTTGGAGCGGAGGCAAGCCCGAGGGATCGCGCCAAAAGCCGCGGCCCCGAGGTAAGAGCGCCTCGGACATCGTTCTGGAAGACCGCCGTTGATCCTTTATCTTGACACAAGCAGTCTCATCAAGCCTTACGTCGAAAAAAACGGCACCCCTGAGATCGAACGCCTGGTCCGTGAGGCGTCGCTCGTTTGCACGTCAGTGGTTGCCTATGCAGAGGCGCGGAGTGCTCTCGCTCGCCTCTATCGTGAAGGCGCCTCGCTGAAGAGCACGCTTTTCGCGGCTTCGACAGTATCCACCTCGCCTAGCCCCGCAGGGGCGCAGGCATAAAGCCTGGGGTTTCAACCCCAGGTCGGAGCGAGAGACTCCTCCAAGAGCCCCGAAGGGGCGCAGGCAGACTGCCCGGTCCCAGCCGCCTACGCCCCTTCGGGGCTTGCCATGGTGGGGCACGGCTCGGTTCCTGGGGTTAAAACCCCAGGCTTTATGCCTGCGCCCCTGCGGGGCTGATTTTCCAAACACCCTCTTAAGATGTGCGGTGGGGTCTGCACGGGGAGTACTAAGCCCTCCTCAAAGAGTCTGACCATTCACTACGCACCACCCTCTCACCCAAACCATCAAAGCCACCCCCGCCCCCCCTTCCCGGTTACAATGACTCGCGAAGGTCAACAAATTCGTTCATCGAAATGGCCAAAGCTTCTCGCACCGTCGCGCTCCTCTGGGTCGCAGCCCTCTGCCTCCCACTAGGCGCCGTCGGGGCAAGCACGATCGAACGCCTTCCCGGCAATCCGGGGTTCGTTCACGAGGTCTTCACTGCCGGCGACGGCCTGCCCGCAACGGGGATCGCCCAGGTCCTCCAGACGCGCGACGGTTTCCTCTGGCTGGCCACCTTCGACGGCTTGGTGCGCTTCGACGGCGCTCACTTCGAGGTGTTCGACAGCGAGCGGGTGCCGGCGCTGGGGAGCAACCGGATCTTCAATCTGGCGGAAGGGCACGACGGCGCGCTCTGGATCCGCACCGAGCAGGGCCATCTCGTCCGCTATGCCGACGGAGTCTTCACCGCCTGCCCGCTGCCGCAGAAGGGGCGCGCCGAGTGCTCGCTCCGGCAGCCCGGCGCCCCCGTTTACACCCTGCTCCAGGCGGACCGCTCCGGCGCGCTCTGGGCCGGCGGCCCAGGGGGGATCTTCCACGCCGAGGGGAGCGGTCTGCGGGAGGAGACCGAGCTCAAAGTTTCGTCGCCTGCCCAGTCGGTATTTCTGGACCGGACCGGCGGCTTCTGGGTCGGCGCCCAGGACGGCCTCTGGCGGCATGGCGCTCGCGGTCTGGAAAAGATCGCGCTGCCGCCCGGCCGCTTCCCCCTCGACTTTCCCACCGTCGCCGTGGACGACCAAGGCGAGACCTGGATCGGCGCGCCCGACGCCGTCGGACGGCTCCGCGGCAAAGACTTCGTGCCGGTGCTCCCCGGCAAGGGGACGGTCGGGGAAGATCCCCTCGGCGGCCTCTGGATCGCGTTTTCCGACCGTCTGACGCACGTCCGTGGCGGCGACCGCCGGGAGGTCTGGTCCGAGGCCGGCAGCTCCCTGCTGATGGTGCCCTCGCACAATGTCCCACCGATCCCGGCCGGCACATCTGGGCCGGTTTCTCCAAAACCCTCTCCCGCGACGGCCGGCCGGTGTTCACGCTCGCCCCGGGGACCGGCGGCATCAGCTCGATCCTGCTCGGCCGCGACGGCACGCTCTGGCTCGCCACCTCGCGGCGCGGCGAGCTCCACGCGATCCGCCCCGCCCGCATCGCCACCTTCGCCGATGGCCTTTCGAGCCCCATCGTCTATCCCGTCTACGAGGACCGCGACGGCACGATCTGGGCGGGAGGCCTGTTCGGTCTGCTGGCGACCCTCTCCCCGGGTGCCGAGCGCTTCCACTCCCTCGCCAACCCCGCGGGTCCGGG
>DASWQX010000952.1:0-4383 GCA_036403495.1 Thermoanaerobaculia bacterium | reverse complement strand
CGCTCGTCTGGTGCGCGTAGATGAGGCCCGCGAAATCTCTGCCCGCCCGCTGGCGTTGAGCCGCTTCAGCCAGGAGATCCTCATCCTGTGAGAAAAGGATCCGGCCGAGAGACGTCGCACGGTCGAGCAACTCCGGATCCGGCAACGTGTGCGACCCGTCCTCAAAAGCTGTCAGGACGTCCACACCACGGAGCCTCAACCCTTCCAAAACCGGCCGGCGGACGTTGTGGTCGAAGTAGAGTCGGAGAGCCACTCAGAGAAGGCCCCGCTGCTTCAGCCTCTCGACAAGCGGCGGTTGCCCGAGCTCGCGGCGCAACTCCTCGCCAAGCTGGGCGCGCCGCGCGAGGTCCCGGTCGACCTCTTCTTTATGATCCCAGTAATACGCCAGCGCGGAATAGATCTGGCCGAGCGAAAGATGAGGCAACTGATAGCAGAGCTCTTCAGGACTGAGACCATGCGCCTGGATCTCGGCGACCAGCTCGGCAACTTTCGTGTTGGCACGGGCGATGACCGGCACACCGTTGTCGTCCAGGACGATGTGCTGGTAGGAGGTTTCAGCAATGGCCATCTGAGTGTCTCCTTAGTTTCGGCGCCGCGGATTCGAGAAACACAGAGAAGTCGACTGCTGAGACGGTGCTCTTCATGCCCGAAGCTTAGGTCCCTTCACTCCCTGGGTCAAGGACACCCCAAGCAAGGCGAGGCCTCAAAAGCAAAGAGCCAAGGGCGACAAGGTCGCTGTCCCTTGCCGTCCTGGCTCAGTTGCTTCCGACACGCTGTCGGCTGTGAGTCTCAGCTCGCGGGCACCAGGAAGCAGTTCACGGAGACATTGGTCTTGGTGCTGCACGCCGACGAGCACAGCGGGCCTGTGCACACGCAGCCGCAACGGGTCACGACGATGTCGCCGCCGTCCTGGCAGCAGAGAGTGGCGCCCCCGTCACGGCAGCAGCGCCCGAGGAAGGTCGCGGTGCAGACCGACCCGGCGCCGCAGCCGGCGACGCTGTTGCAACTGAAGGCCGTCGGACAGGCCGGGGGTGGGCTTACGACGATGTCCGCGTAGGTCATCTGCAGCCCCGCGTTCAGGGCCGCGGCCGCCCGTTGATCAGGGGTCAGGCCCGCGAGGTTGGGCAACTGGCAATGACCTCCGCCGGTGCGGGGGTCCGCCACCGGAGCCGCCGCGGGGCCGGCCGTCTGCGCCCAGGACAGAGCGCTCATGAGGAACAGGACGGCGACGAGGATGACAACTCGCTTCATGGAAGCCTCCTTTCGCTTAGCCGTTGATCGAACTGCCGGAAAGGCGCCCGCCAACCTCCGGAGAGGAGGGAAGCTGGCAGAGGATCTCGCCTTGCCGGCGACCTCACGCCAACCATTGCTTGAATCCTACCACCGAAACCGCCGGACGGACGAGAGAGTGGACGGCGGCACGAACTTTCACTCCCGCTTGACACCCCCATCCGCCGGTCCTACACTACCGACCGACCGGTAGAATTCTACCGAGTGGTCGGTATCGTAAAGACTTATCGGAGATCACTGGAAAGGAATTCCCCTTGGCCCGAGCGCCGGATACGAGCTCAGATGTCCATCGCGAGCGGCACCGGGCGGTGCTGGAGACGGCGGCGCGGCTAATCTGCGAAAAGGGGTACGAGGCGGCTTCGGTGCAGGACATCGCCGCGGCCTGCGGCCTTACCAAGGCGGGCCTCTACTACTACATCCGCAGCAAGGAGGACCTGCTGCTGGAGATCCAGAACTACGGGATGGACATCTTCGAGGAGCGCGTGCTGCTCCCCGTCCTCGCTATCGCCGATCCCGTCGAGCGCCTCAAGGCGTGCATGGAGAAGAACATCCATCTGGTGACCGAGGGTTGGAGCAAGGAGGTCACCATCATCCTCCACGAGCACGAGACGCTCACCGGCGCGGCGCGGGCGCAGATCAACGCCCGCAAAAAGCGCTACGTCCATTTCCTCGAATCGTCGTTCGAGGAGGCGGTGCGCGAGGGGAAGATCCGCCCGGTCGAGCCGCGGGTGGCCGCCTTCTCCTTCCTCGGCCAGGTGCTCTGGATCTACAAGTGGTTCCGCCCCGACGGCAAGATCCCCGCCGACCGGCTCGTGCGCGAGATGCAGGATCTCTTCTTCGGCGGCCTCGAGACCGCCCCGGCGGCGGGCGCCAAGAAGGCGAAGAAGAAAGGAGCCCCGGCATGAGGTCGAACCTGGCGGTGGGGATCGCCGGCTATGGCGCCTACGTGCCGCGACTGCGGGTGCGCACGGCGGACATCTCCGCCACCTGGCGCGCGCGCGGCTCCGCCGCTCCGGCGGTGGCCGAGAAGTCGGTGCCCGGCCTGGACGAGGACGTGGTGACGATGGCGATCGAGGCGGCCCGCACGGCGCTCGAGCGCGCCGGGACCGATCCGGACGCGATCGGCGCGATCTGGGTGGGGACGGAATCGAAACCTTATGCGGTGAAGCCCTCGGCCACGATCGTGGCCGAGGCGCTGGGGTGCACGCCGCACGTGGTGGCCGCGGACATGGAGTTCGCCTGCAAGGCCGGCAGCGAGGCGATGCAGGCGGCGGTCGCCTTCGTCGGCTCGGGGATGGTGGAGGCGGCGATCGCCATCGGCATGGACACCGCGCAGTCGAAGCCCGGCGACGCCCTGGAGTACACGGCCGGCTGCGGCGGCGCGGCCTATCTCTTCGCCGCCGCCTCCGAGGCGCTGGCGGTGGTGGAGGCCTCGGTCTCTCACGTTACGGACACTCCCGATTTCTTCCGCCGCGAGGCCGCGCACTATCCCGAGCACGGCGGCCGTTTCACCGGCGAGCCCTCGTATTTCCGCCACACGCTGGCGGCGTCGCGCAAGCTGCTGGCCGAGATCGGCGCGGAGGCGAAGGATTTCGCCCACGCCGTCTTCCATCAGCCGGTGCCGAAGTTCGTGGAGCGCGCCGCCGCCGAGCTCGGCTTCAGCCGCCCGCAGATCCGCACCGGCCTGGTGGCGCCGCGCATGGGGAACGCCTACGCCGGCTCGTCGCTGCTCGGCCTCGCCGCCGTGCTCGACGTGGCCAAACCGGGAGACCGCATCTTCTTCTGTTCCTATGGCTCGGGCGCGGGAAGCGACGCCTTCAGCTTCCGCGTCACCGAGCGGATCGAGGAGCGCCGGCGTGGGCCGGCCGTGATCGATTACCTGGAGCGCCGCCGCGTCGTGGAAGGCTATGGCCCGTACCTCCGCCTGCGGGGAAAGATCAAACGGTCGTAGGACCAGGAGATCACCATGAGAGATGTCTTTATCATCGGCACCGGCCAGACCCCCGTCGGCGAGCATTGGGATCTCGGGATGCGGGAGCTCGGAGCCGCCGCGATCCGCGCCGCGATGGACGATGCAAGGATCGAGACGGTGGACGCTCTCTTCGTCGGCAACATGCTGGGCGGCGCGCTGAACGGCCAGGAGAACCTGGGGGCGCTGCTCGCCGACGCAGCCGATCTCCTCCCCGCGGAAGCCTGGAAAGTGGAAGCGGCCTGCGCTTCGGGGGGCGCCGCGGTGCGCGCCGCGGCGCTGTCGGTGGCGGCCGGCGTCCACGATGTGGCGGTGGCGATCGGGATCGAAAAGATGACCGATGCCGTCTCCGAGCAGGTCACCGCGGGGCTGGCCACGGCGTCGGACGGCGATTACGAGGCGAGCCACGGCCTTTCGTTCGTCGCGCTATCCGCCCTGCTGATGCGGCGCTACCTGCACGAGACCGGCGCCGCCCGCGAGGACTTCGCCCCCTTCGCCGTCAGCGCTCACCGCAACGCCGCGGCGAACCGGAACGCCATGTTCCGCGAACCGATCACACCCGAGGAGTTCGCCCGCTCGGCCATGGTGGCCTCCCCCATCGGCGTGCTCGACGCCGCGCCGGTCTGCGACGGCGCCGCGGCGGTGGTGATCTGCTCGCGCGACTTCCTGCGCGCCCATCACCAGGCGGTGCGCATCGCCGCCGCCGCCGCCGCGACCGATACGATCGCGCTCGCCGGCCGCGCCGATCTGCTCACTCTCGGCGCCGCCAAGCGCTCGGCCGAGAAGGCGTTCGCGGCCAGCGGCTTCGGTCCGAAGGATTTCGATCTCTTCGAAGCGCACGACGCGTTCACGATCATCACCGCCCTGTCGCTGGAAGCCTGCGGTTTCGCGCCGCGTGGCGAGGCGTTGCAGCGTGCCGCCCACGGCTGCTTCGCGCGCGGCGGCTGCATCCCGCTCTCGACCTTCGGCGGGCTCAAGGCGCGCGGCCACCCGGTGGGCGCGAGCGGCGCCTATCAGATCGTCGAGGCCACCGCGCAGCTCCGCCGCGAGGCCGGTCCCAACCAGGTGCCGGGCGCGCGGGTGGCCCTCACGCAATCGATCGGCGGCCACGGCTCGATCGCCGT
>DASWQX010000951.1:0-4399 GCA_036403495.1 Thermoanaerobaculia bacterium | reverse complement strand
GACTCGGCGTCGGAGAGGCCCCTGCCCCGATCCGGCCCGAGATGGCGGTTGAGCAGGGCTCCGGCCTCCTCGAAGTGGGAGAAATCGGCTTTCGCGAAATTGGGATCGAGGTTTTGCGCCACGTCCCAGCGGCAGAGCGCCAGGCTCTCGTCGCCGAGGCCGGCGTCGGCGAGCGCGGCGAGGACGAACCCGGTCGCCGCCGACGCGGGGTAGTCGTCCGCGAAGCCGGCCAGCACGTGGAACTGCTGGTGAGCCAGGTCGCGGGCCTCCCGCCAGCGCTTGGCGGCGAGCAGGTCGACCACCTTCATCTGGTCGTTCAACAGCGGCTCGACGCCGCCGAGGAGGAAGCGCGGGGGCTGGGGCTGGAGCGGCTTAGGAGCCTCCTGCGCCGTGGCGGCGGCGGGGGCCAGGAGGGTGACAAGGAGCGGGAGGAGGACCGCGGCTCTCTTCCGATAATTCCAGATCATAAGAGCAGCATTGTAACGTGGACAGCATTCCTGACTACAGAACCGAACGCTGCGGTCTTCCCCTCGCCTCTCCTACGCGTGCGCTCCGTTCCGGCGGTTGCGCAGGACCAGGTAGTTCGCCGGCACGTGCCCCTCCTCGCCGTGGCCGAGGGGGACGGTGTTGATCGTGACGTCCTCGCCGTGGGCCACCACGTTCCACTTGGCGTCGGGGTAGACGTGGGGACGCTGAACGGGATCGAAGCCGACCGAGGTGGCACCGGTGCGGATCACGTTGTGGACGTGCGAGGGGAGCCCCGAGGGGCTGTCGCCCGGCAGGGTGCGGAAGTAATCGAGCGCGCAGAGCGAGAGCTCGATCTGGTAGAGCGTTCCCCGCTCGCCGAGCAGGATTGCGAGGTTCTCGGCGAACCGGGGCTTATCGTCGTCCTGGAGGACGTGCATCACGGTCCGCATGTAGACGTTGATGTCGCCGAACTCGTCGTGGAACGCCTTGGCGTCCTCGGGCTTGAGGCCGTCGACCACCCGGTATTCGATCTTCAGCTCCGCGGGGGTCTCCTGGCGCGCCTTGGCGACCGCCGAGGGGGAGACGTCGGTGCCGATCACCCGGTCGAACTGGGTGGCGAGGTAGCGGGTCTGGCGGCCGTTGCCGCAGCCGAAGTCGAGCAGCGGCAGGCTGTTGTCGAGGATCAGCGGCTTGAAGCGCTTCAAGTCCTCCACGGAGGCGCGCTCGGGCTCGTTGTCCCACAGCACCTGGCCGCCGCGCCCGGTCTTGCCGATGGAGCGCCAGTAGTTCTCCCAGTGGCGGTCGACCTTGCCGGGGTCCCCCCATTTCAGCCGGTAGAAGAGCACGTTCGAGATCAGGCGCACCGATTTCAACAACTCCATCGCATCCCTCCTCGCGGTCGCGGGACACACCTCGGCTGAGAGCGGAGGAGCGCGTGACCGCTGTCGCCCGGCAAGGGCGCGTCCTTCAAGTCGGAGCGCGACCCTCATCCGGAAATTACTTGGAAACCTGCTTATAGGGTGCCAGCGATTGGGCAAATAGGGACACTCGGAACCGAGAGAAGGAATCGGGAGCAGGCCGGGACGTGCCAGGGCGCGCCATCCATTTCCCCGGCTTCCGCGTATAAGCTTCGAAATCGCGATCACCGCGCCCCGCTGGCGTGCCGCGGCTGTGAGCCCGGCACCTTTCATCTTTCGAGGAGGGAGATCTCATGGTTCGATTTTCCGGGAGCCTCGCGGCTCCGTTGACGATGTGCCTGTTCCTGGCGGGTCTGTCCGCTCACGCGCAAGCCGCCCCGCCGGCGGACGACGCGCAGCTCCAGGAGAAGATCAAGGCCGAGGTCGAGCGGCAGCTCAAGGAGCGGGAGGCGCAGCGCTGGTCGGCGGGGGTCAATCCCCAGGGGGGCGGTGTGTTCGTCAAGTCGCCCGACGGCCAAGCGCTATTCCGGCTCTACGGCTACGCGCAGCCGACGTTCACCTACACCGACCGGGACAACGGCCTCGCCTTCGGGGAGACCGATTTCCGCGTCCGCCGCGCCCGGCTCGACTTCGCGGCCGACTACCAGGACCGCTACAAGCTGTTCGTCGAGGTCGACGCCGCCCCCACGGACGGCACGGCGCTGGTCGAGGCCTACGTCCAGGCCGCCTACGTCAAGGACCGCCAGTACCTTCGTTTCGGCAAGTTCATCACCCCGTTCAGCACCGAGAACCTGCGCTCGTCGCGCGCGCTCGACACCGTCGAGCGCTACCTGGCGCTCAACGCCGCCTTCAGCCTGCCGGCGCTCGACGTGCAGTTCGGCCCGATGCTCTGGGGCTATCTCGATCCCGGAAAGAAGGTGACCTATTACGTGGGGGTCTGGAACGGCAACTCCTCGGCGGGGGCGGCGGTGGCCAGCGGCCAGCGCGGCAACGCCCGCGACAACAACAGCGCCAAGGAGGTCCAGGGGCGGCTGAACGTCAAGTGGACCGACGCGCTGACCACCGGCGCCGCCTTCGACTCCGACCGCGAGGAGGAGCAGGCGCTGACTCTCGCCTCCTACTCCGGCGGCAAGTTCATCGGCCTCAACGTGCAGGGGAAGCGGCGGGGCTACGACCTCGACGCCCACTGGAAGCAGGGGGGGCTCTCCTTCGACTCCGAGTGGATGGGCTTCGACTTCCGCGACAGCGCCGCCAAGCTGAGCGGCGGCTACGTGCAGGCCGCCTGCTGGGCGCGGGGGAGCGAGGCGGCGGGGGGCGTCCAGCCCCTGCTGCGCGCCGAGCTGGCGCAGCTCTCGGGCGATGCCCTGCGGACGGTCGACGGCCGCAAGATCGTCGCCGTCACCGCCGGCGCCAACGTCTGGTTCAACGGCTGGACGCGCTGGCAGATCAACCTCATCGGCGAGCACTTCGACGGCCGCGGCAACGGCGCTTTCAAGAGCGGCTCCGGCTGGCGCCCCACCGTCCTCAACCAGCTCCAGATCAAGTTCTGACCCGCGAGGAGAAGCCATCATGATCCGTAAGCTAGGCCTAACCCTCACCATCCTCACCGTGGCCGCCCTGGCCCTGGCCGAGGAGAAGGTCGTCGTCCAGTACGACTGCATCCCGAACTACGCCAACTGGGGGGGCGTGACCGCCCTCTACAAGAAGGTCGCCGGCGTCACGGTCCCCCCCGATCCCAAGGGCTCGTCGGTAGCGATGGCGGCGCTCGAGAAGGAGAAGGGCGCGCCGCAGGCCGACACCGCCTACTACTCGGGCGCGATCGGTTTCCAGGCCGCCGAGAAGGGGCTGCACGAGCCCTACAAGCCGGCCGGCTGGGAGAAGATCCCCGCCGCGCTCAAGGACCCCAACGGCCTCTGGTGGACCGTTCACACCAGCGCCATCGCCTTCGTGGTCAATACCAAGGCTCTAGGTGGCGCGCCGGTCCCGCGCTCGTGGGCCGACCTGCTGAAGCCGGTCTACAAGGGGAAGATCGCCTACGACGATCCCACCTGGGGGGGCACCTCCTACACCCTGATCTACGGTCTCAACCAGTTGATGGGGGGGAGCGAGAAGAACTTCCAGCCAGGGCTCGCGTATTTGAAGAAGCTCGACGCGAACGTCTCCTCCTATCCGCGCGAGTCGATCTACAACGGCGTGCTGCGCGGCGAGGTTCCGATCTGGATCAACGCCGACGGCAACGGCTACAAGATGCGCTACGTGGACGGCGGTCCGGTCGAGGTCGTGATCCCCGCCGAGGGGACGTTCACCATGCCGCTGGTGATGGGGCTGGTCAAGGGAGCTCCCCACAAGGCGGAAGCGAAGAAGTATCTCGACTGGCTGCTGACGCCGCCGGCCCAGGGGGAGTTCGCCAAGGCCTACTTCCTCCCCGTCGTCGCCGGCACGCTGCCGAAGGAGATCGCCGCCCACCTCCTGCCGGCCCAGGACTACCAGCGCGCCCACGCCCTCGACCTCGCGAAGATGGCCGCCGCGGCGGACGCTCTGAAGAAGGCGTGGGTGGACGAGATCCGGGGGAGCGGGAGATAGGCATTTTAGATTTTGGATTTTGGATTGAGGACGGTGGATGGCGGACGGGGCTCGCTCTGCGGTAGGGTTGCGAGCCCCTAATCCAAAATCGTTGGACAGCTCGCGATGACCGCCTCTCAGACCACCCGCCCGACCACCCCCTCCTCCTCCTGGACCGGCCTCCTCCTGGCATTGCCGCTGGTGCTGTTCCTCGCGGCGGTGGTGGCCTGGCCGGTCGCGCACTTGGCGGCGCGGGTGTTCAGCACGCAAGACGCGCTGTGGACGGTGCTGGCGGCGGGGCGCTACCGGACGTCGCTGGTCAATTCGCTGGCGCTCTCCAGCGTGGCGGCGGTGGTGTCCGTGCTGCTCGCGCTCTGGCCCGCGTGGGTGCTGGCGGGCGAGAGCTTCCGCGGCCGGGACCTGCTGCGCACCGTCGTCTTCCTGCCGCTCAC
>DASWQX010000950.1:0-4982 GCA_036403495.1 Thermoanaerobaculia bacterium | reverse complement strand
ACTGGCGGGCGTTCACCCGGATGCCCCGCTTCGACATCCGCAACCTGCTGCGCGACCATTCGCCCTACCGTTTCCCCGAGATGCACCGGCGCACGTTCAGCCGCTACGTGGGAGTCGAGCGGCTCCGCCGGCCGGAGGCGACGCCGGCCTTCATCGGCGTCACCCGGCTGCGCGACCGCCAGGGCACTTTCTTCGACCTCCGGACGGTCGAGGATCCGCTGGCGCTCTGCCTCGCCTCGAACTACGTGCCGCCGTTCTACACCCACGCGCCGCGCATCGAGGGCGAGCGCTACGGCGACGGCGGCAGGGCCGACAACCTCCCCTACGAGAAGGCGTTCGCCGAGGGGTGCGACGCCGTCGTGCTGGTCACCATGAAGGGGGAGAGCGAGGGCGGCCTCTACCGCAACCCGCGCGAGCCGGATCACGTCATCCCGCCGTCCTACCGCGAGCGGACGGTGGTGATCCGCCCCCGCCACCGCCTCCCGTGCGAGTTCACCGAAACCCGCTGGGAGATGCTGCGCTCGACCATGGACCTCGGCCGGCTGCGCGCCCGCGAGGTGCTCCTCGGCGAATACCATCCGGAAACCGAGGTGCGGGCCAAGCTCGGGGCCCTGGACCTGTTCATCCGCCGGCTGCTGATGACCCGCGTCGTGGCCTCCTCCACGCGCAAGCGCGGTACGCCATAGATCAACACGCCTTAATGTGGTCTGTAATCTTCGGCTGCCACACTGAGCCGGTCAAAAGGCAAAAACATTCTCTCCGGGTTGGCTGATCCGGCTTGGCTCCTTGGCGGCGTCTCCCGCGGGGAAGCGCCGCCGCCCTTTTTCCTCCGCGGACCCGGTAAGATGGGTCCACTTACAAGGGGAAAGAGGATGGATGAGATCCTGAGTCAGCTCACGGCGTCGCTCGGCAGTCACCCTGGTCAGACCGAGGTGGGGGCGGGAGCCCTGCTGAACCTGATCCGCGAGCACGCCTCGCAGGGTGATTTCGACCAGCTCCTCAAAGCGGTGCCGGAAGCGGCCCAGTGGATGGGGAGGGCGTCCAGCGTCGCCGCGGCCCCGCAGACCACCCCGGCCTCCGGCGAGCCCGGCGCCGGCCTCTTCGGCGAAATCGCCGGAGTGATCGGCAGCCTCACCGGCAGCTCGACCGGCGGCGTCGGCGGCCTCCTGTCGGTGCTCGCCCACTCGGGGCTCAGCCTTGAGACCCTCACCGCGCTGGTCCCCCAGCTCCTCGCGCTCCTCGAGCAGCGCGGCGGCTCGGACCTCCTCCAGCGGATCGCCGCCTCCGTCCCCATGCTCCGCGACTTCCTCGGCGGCGCCGGCCAAGCCGCGGGGCAGGCGGCCGGTCAGGTACCGCAGGGCGGCGACGCCGGCGGGATCCTCGGCGAGATCGGCGAGTTGGGGAAGATGTTCAACAACTGAGGCCGGTGGCGGCGCCCCGCCCAGGCATCAATGCCCGGGCTACGCTGAAAACGAAAAGCCGGCTGAAGCCGGCTCAAAGATCCCATCGGTAGCTCTGGAGCCGGCTTCAGCCGGCTTTTCTGTACCGTCGTAGCGCGGGCATTGATGCCCGGGCGTCGCAGGCCGCGAACGTCTCCCCCCTCACCGCCCCGGCGGCTTCGCCGGCACGCTGTCGAGCGGCGGGCGGGGCGCCGGCACACAAGGGACTGCGAAGCTCCGGTGGCCGTTGCGGCCGACGCTACGGACGGCGAAGTATTCGTTGTCGGTGCTGGTGTCCGCCAGCACGACCTCGCCCGGCCGCTCGACCGGACGCAGGACGTGCCAGCGGGCGTCCGTGGTCTCCCGGTGCAGGATCTCGAACCCCTGGCGCGCGGCGTCGTCCCCGGCCTCGATAGTGATCTTCGCCGCCGGGGTGACGGCGCCGGAGAGGATGGCCGACTTCGGCGGCGCCGGGGCCGCGGCCAGCTCGGCGAGGAGGAGCTGGTTGAGCGCGGCCACTTCGGCGACGAAGGGGAAGTCCATGTATTGGATCAGGTCGCCATACTGGACCCCCTTCTCGACGCGGACGGTCTGGTGCTGGTGGTCGTAGTTCTCCAGCGGCTCGGTGATGCGGATCGCCGGCAGGCCAGCCTCCGAGAACGGCAGGTGATCGCCGCCGCGGCCGAAGCGGTCGTGGCGGAAGACCAGCCGCACCCGGTTCGGCCCGGCCAGCTCGTCGAGCCGGCGCGCCATCTGCCGGCCGGGCGAGTCGACGCCGTCGGGCCCTCCCTCGCTGAAGACGCGCGGCCGCCGGTCCTTCGAGCCGTTGGTGGCGCCGACGATGTCGTTGGTGATCATCCCTCCCACCTCGTACCCCTGCTCGGCCAGCCACTCCTTCATCCGCTTGGAGCCGAGGAGCCCCTGCTCCTCGCCGGCCACGGCGGCGAAGATCAGCGTGGCGCGGTACCCCTCCGGCTTCGGCGACAGGGCCCCGGCGGAGAGGATCGAGACGATCACCCCCGAGGCGTCGTCGTCGGCGCCGGGAGCGTCGATCTTCGTGTCCATGATGTCGGTGGCGCGCGAGTCGAGGTGGCCGGACATGACGTAGGCCCTCTTCCGGCGGACGGGGTCGGTCCCTTCGAGCACCGCGTAGACGTTCTGCATCGGCACCGCGACGTTGCCGGTGCGCGGGCCGGTCGTCTCGTACTTGTCGACGATCACCTTGAGACGGCCGCCGCTCTTCGCCGCGATCGCCTCCAGGCGCCGCACCACGAGATCCCGCGCGCAGCCGATCCCTCGCTTCGGATCGGTCCAGGAAGACATCGAGTGGCGCGTGCCGCAGCCGACCAGCTCAGTGTCGATGGCCCGCGCCTCCTGGGCCGCGGACGTGGACGCAGCCGCCGCGAAGGTGGGAGGGGCCGAGGCGGCGAGCGCGGCGAGGGCGAGCGAAAGAGCGAAGCGGCGCGATGGAATCATGGAGGCTCCTTTCCGGACCCTGGGGGCGATCCGAGCAGGACGGAATCCTACATCCCGGAGGGCGGCGTTCACCCCTTTGGCCGGGCGATCCGCACCACCGGGCCCGCGGCGGCCCTCCGGGCCAGCGCGCGGAAGCCCCGGGCCTCCGCCGTCTTCCGCACCTCTTCGAGCGTCGAGGTCGCGGAGGCGGGGTCGCCGGTCTGCCGTTGCAGGAGGCCCAGCTCGAGCCGGGCTTCGAGACCGGGGATGACCGCGCCGATGCGGGCCGACTCCTGGATCGCCCAGTGGAGGAGATCGAGGGCCGACGCCGCGTCGCCGGTGGCGGCGCGGACGGGCGCTACGGCGGTGGCCACGGTGAGCCGGAGGTCGAGGTCCTCCCCCGCCTCGGCGATCGATTCGGCCTGGTCGGCGGCCTGCCGCGCCGGCGCGCTCCGGCCGCCGGCGAGGAGGGCTTCAGCCAGCCGGGCGAGGGCGCGGGCGCGGAAGCCCTCCATGCCGCGCTGGGCGTACCAGTCCGCCACCTCGGAGGCGAGGCGGGCGGCCTCGCCGGGGTCCCCCTGGAGGCGGGAGAGGTCCGACAAGTCGAGGCGCACCGCCGCCGCCTCCAGCGCCTCGCCGTTGGTCGTGCGCTGGCGGAGCGCCTCCTCAAGCTGGCGGCGGGCGCCGGCGAGATCCCCGTCGTCGAGGCTCCAGCGGGCCCTCTCCTGGAGGACGGCGGCGAGCTGGCTGCGGGAGCCGGTGGCGCGGGCCAGCGCCTCCTGCTCGCCGCTGAGCCGCTTCGCCTCGGCCAGGTTGCCGAGCCGCTCCTGGAGCTGCGCCTGGAGGCCGAGCACCTCGGCGACGCCGAGCCGGCTGTCCCCCTGCCGCTTCATCTCCAGGGCCCGCGCGAGGCGCCGGCCGGCTTCCGGCAGGTCCCCGAGGCGCACCAGCACCTCCGCGGAGGCGGCGAGCATCGAGGCCCCGTGGACCGGGTCGCCGATCCGCTGGGTGATCCCGTACGCCTGCTCCTGGAGCCGCCGGGCCTCGCCGAGCGAGCCGAGGCGCGCCAGGACCAGCCCCTGAAAGCTGAGCGACCGCCCTTCGTCCACCCGGTTCCCCGTCTGGCGGCTGAGCGCGAGCACCTCGTCGAAGCGCTGGCGGGCGCCGGCGAGATCGCCCCGCGCCAGCATCACGGTGCCGATGGCGTTGAGGGCCTCTTCCGCCAGCACCCGGTCGCCGTCGGCGAGGAAGGCGGCGTGAGCCTGTTCCAGCAGCGTCTGGGCGCGCGGCAGGTCGCCGAGGTCCTGCGCGACGAAGCCCAGGTTGTCCAACTGGATCGCGCCGCTCTGGACGCTGCCGATCCGCCGCAGGGTGGCGAGGGAAGCCTCGTACATCGCCTGCGCCTCGGCCAAGCGCCCCTGCTCGTTGAGCGCCACGCCGAGGTGGGTGAGGACGAGGGCGACGGCGGACTGATTGCCGGCCTTGGCGAAGAGGTCGCGCGCCACCTCGAACAGCGGGATCGCCTCGCGGGAGCGGCCGGCCAGCAGCAGGCCGTCGCCCTGGAGCATCGACGCCTGTGCGACCACCTGGGTCTCTCCGGACTTGCGCCCCTTCTCCTCGGCGAGGTGGGCGGCCCGCATCTCGGCCGGGAAGTCCGACAGCCGTTTGTCGACCTGCGACTCGATGAGGTCGATCCGCGGATCGACCCCCGACGGCGGCGGCAGCTTCCGCATCTCCGCCACCACCACCAGGGCCTCGGCGTTGTGGCCGGCGGCGGAGAGGCAGCTCGCCAGGCGGAGCCCGTACTCCAGGTTGTCGGGATAGAAGGTCCAGAGCGAGCGGTAGAGCTCGCTCGCCCGGCTCCAATCCTTCCTCGCCTCCACGGCGCGGGCCTCGATCGCCAGGCGCTCCTGTTTCGGCAGGGCGGCCGAGAGCTGGACCGCCTTCTCGGCCTCGGCGCGCGCCCGGTCGTCGTCACCGAGGCCGATCCAGGCGAGGGAGAGGGCGGAGCGGAGCGCCGCGGAGTCGGGGCTGACCTCGGCGGCCCGGGCCAGCAGGTCGCGGGCGCCCCGGGGGTCGAAGGCGCGC
>DASWQX010000949.1:0-3789 GCA_036403495.1 Thermoanaerobaculia bacterium | reverse complement strand
TCGCAAACCCAGGGCGGTGCCCTGGGCTAAATAATCCCGGGCCTTCAGCCCGGCGGTGGCGCTCCCTCCCTCACCGGGAGAAGAGGGAGAAAAGCAAAGCAAAGACCAAGACCGTTTTTCTCCCTCTCCCGGTGAGGGAGGGTGGGAGGGGACGGGAGAGGGTCGGGGTGAGGGTTCGGAGGGCAGGTCGCCCCAGCGGGCTGGGATGCCTGTGACCGATATCTCCAGCCCTTTAAAAATTAACGTCCCTAGACTGCGCCCCCGCTGCACCCTTACCATAGGCGCATCGTTTTCCAGTTCTATGGTCGGACAGGGTGGTCAGCCGCCGTCCGTGTGGGAGTGGGGGAAATTCAAAGGCTCATGGAGTCAGCCGGCTCGCCGTCGGTCTGGAAGTCGTCTCTGGAGGCGCTGCCTCCCGAAGCGGCGCCCGCGCTCGTGCCGCTGCTGGAGGGGTTCTCGGCTCTTTTCGCTCCCCTGGTGCCGGCGGCGGCGGGGGCCGCGTGCTTGGCGGTGTTCGACGCCGGTCCCGGCCAGCTCGGCGGGCCGCGGATCGCGCAGATCGCCGTCCTGCTCGCCCTCGCCCGCCGGGCCGAGGCGGCGGGGGCCCGCTTCGCCTGGGGGATCCTGCAGCAGCCGGGAGCGGCGCTGTCGCAGGGGACCGGCGCCGAGGGGCTCCGCCAGCTCCTGAAGGCGCGCACGCCGCACGAGGCGTCCGGGCCGGAGATCGCGGCCTGGCGCACGCGGCTGGAGGAGCGGCCGGAGTGGGACGAGGTCTGGGTGGTCGGCGCGCCGCGGCTCGGCTCTCCCCCCGATTTCCCGCGCGCCTCGCACCTCCAGCTCTGGGACGCGCTCGACGCCGACGCCCGCCAGGTGGGGGTCACCCTGAAGCGCGCCGAGAGTGCCGACGAGGCCCTCCTCGACCTTCCGGAGGACGCCGTCTGCGTGCGCCTGCTGCGCGCCGGCGTCCGCGGCGCGGACCCGGCCGAGCCCGCGGCCACCCTCTCCCCCTCCGGCGACCTCGCCCGCGACGAGCCGGCCCCCGCCGTCGAGCCCGAGCCCGCCGCGCTTCCCGAGCCCCACCGCACCCGCGGCGGCGCTTCCGCCGGCTCGCGCTTCGGCACCGCGCTCCACCGCCTGACCGGGCGCACCGCCCTGGCCTCGCGGCTGTCGCGCGCCGTCGGCCGGCGCCATGCCGCGTACATCCGCAAGATGCGCGAGATGTTCGAGACCGGCGACATCGACAGCGCCCTGCGCCACGCCATCCCGCTGGCGGCCGAGGCGGGCCCCCGCCGGCTGCCGCTGCGCGCCTTCACGCCGCGCGTCGACCTCCACATCCGCCCCGAGCGCTCGCGCCCCTGGTCGGTGGGGGAGATCTCGCCCGACCTCCACGGCGAACTGCGGCGGCTCTATCGCGACGCCTTCCACCGCCTGGAGGCGCAGGACCGCGTGGAGGAGGCGGCGTTCCTGCTCGCCGAGGTGTTGCACGCCCACGAGGAGGCGGTCTCCTTCCTGGAGCGCCACGGCCGGCTGCGGCTGGCCGCCGAGATGGCCGAGGCGCGCGACTTGGCGCCGGGGCTGGTGGTGCGCCAGTGGTTCCTCGCCGGCGACCGCCAGCGCGGCCTGCGGATCGCCCACCGCACCGGCGCCTTCGGCGACGCCGTGGCGCGGTTGGAGCGAAGCCGCGAGATGGCGCAGGCCGCCGAGCTGCGGCGGCTCTGGGCCGGCGAGCTGGCGGCGGCGGGGGATTACGCCGCGGCGGTGGACACCCTCTGGCCGCTGGAGGACGAGCGCCACAAGGCGCTCGAATGGATGGACCGCGCCATCGATCAGGGGGGCGCCCCGGCCGGCCGCATGCTGGCGCGCAAGGTCGCTCTGGTGGCCGAGCCCTTCGAGGAGGTGCGCCTCGCCGCTCTCCGGCTGCTCGAGAGCTGGCGCGCCGAGGGGGCCCCGGCCCGCCTCGCCTTCGCGGACACCCTCCGCCGCGGTCCCAGGACACCCGAGGTGGCGCCGCTGGCGCGCGCCGCCGTGCGGGCGATCTCGCGCGATTCCGGCCGCCTCGGCGCGCGCATGGAGGCCGCCGACTTCCGCCACCTCGCGGCCTTCGCCGGCGACGGCGCCCTGCGCGCCGACGCGCTGGCGCTCCCCCTCCCCGCGCCGGCCGTCTGGATCACCCGCGACGAGCCGCTGGAGGTCGAGATTGCCGCCCGCGACGCCGGCACGGTGGCGGCCTACGAGGCCGCGTTCCTCCCCAACGGCCTGACCGCGGTGGCGCTCGGCGAAGCGGGGGTCCGGCTGCTGGCGCGCGGCGGGAGGGTCGTCGCCGAGCTCGACCAGCCGGCCCACCGCCTGGTGGTCTCCGATCACGGCGACCGCGCCATCGCCCTCGGCAAGCGGGGGGATTCCTGGCGGCTGGCCCGGCTCGACTTCTCACTCCGCCGGGCCGAGGCCTGGTGCGAGGCGCGGCTCGACGCCTTCGCTCCCGATTACGACGGCGCCCTCTGGTTCGTCGCCGGCCCGGACGGCCTGCTCGCCGCCGAGACCGCCGGCAAGCGGCTCGACGGCGCCTGGGGGGTCCGCCTGCCGGGGACCGCGCTGGCGATCGCCCGCACCCCCGCCCGCTGCTCGCTGATCGTCGCCGGCGACACGTCGGAGGTCTGGACCTATGAGCTCCCCGCGCTGACCCTGCGCCGGCGCGATCCGGTGGCAATCGTCCCGATGACCCGCCGCAGCCGCCGGATCGCGCTGTCGGCGGAGGGCGACGTCGCCGAGCCCTCGGCCGTCCTCCCCGCGGGGCGGCAGATCACCCTCAAGGTCCACGACGGTGCATCGATCGAGATCCCCCTCGACGCCTCCGGCCGGGCGGGCGAGCCGGCGATCGCCGGCGACTGGGTCGCTCTCCCTGTCCACGTTTCGGACGCGATCTGCGTCTATCTCGTCCACCTCCCCACCGCCGCCATCCGTGCCGAGATCACCCTCGGCCGCGCGACCAAAGTGGGCCTCCGCCTGACGCCGCACTACCTCACCCTGGCCGACGACCGCGGGCGTGTCGTGGTGCTCGATCTCGAGAACGGACAGGTGCGGCGGGATTTCCGGGTGTAGGGGGAGAGGAAAAGAAAAGGCCGCCCCTTCGGGGCGAAACCCTCACTCCCCAACCCTCTCTCCCATCCCTCCACCCCCCTACCGGGGAGAGAGGGAGCCGGAAAAGCAGGGATCTATTTGGTTTTAGACTAACCCGAACTAACCACTCCCTCTTCTCCCCGTCAGGGTGGGTGGAGGGCTGGGAGAAGAGGGCCGGGGTGATGAGGGCCCACGCCGCAACCGAGGACACTCTCCCGCCTCTCCCATAAACTCCCCGCCATGAACATCGTCGGCCTCTCCGCCTTCTTCCACGAATCCGCCTGCTGCCTGCTGCGCGACGGCCGGGTGGTGGCGGCGGCCGAGGAGGAGCGGTTCTCGCGGGTCAAGCACGATCCCCGGCTGCCGGCGTCGGCGTTCCGCTTCTGCCTGCGCGCCGGGGGGATCGGCCTCACCGACGTCGACGCCCTGGCCTTCTACGAGTCGCCGCGCAAGAAGCTCTCGCGCCAGCTCTGGGCCGGCATCCCCGAGGGCGCGCCGGCGGACCTCCCGTGGCTCGATCCGGGCGCGCCCGAGCGGGCGATCCGCGAGGGGCTGGGCTGGGAGGGGCCGATCCTCTTCTTCGATCACCACCTCTCCCACGCCGCCAGCTCCTTCCTCCTCTCGGACTTCCCCGCGGCGGCCCTGCTCACCGTCGACGGCGTGGGCGAATGG
>DASWQX010000948.1:0-5534 GCA_036403495.1 Thermoanaerobaculia bacterium | reverse complement strand
AGCCGTCGTCGCGATGTTCCTGGGCTCCGTGCGTCCGGGAGCGGCACGTCCGCAATGCCCGAGCGACGGCATCACCCGCACTACGTCGGGCAGCGTCGCAACGGGTTCCACCTGTGATCAAGCAACCATCAACCTCATGTGGAACCAGGAAGCGCCCAAGATCGATTGCCCATACGGTTCCACGGGATTGACGCTCATCAGTAACACTTGTTCCTGGAACGGCTCGGCGTACCAGTTGACCGGATGGATCCAATACCAGTGCCTGACGGACTGCTATGGCACCGGTGGTGGTGACCCGGCTTAGAACCCGCCTGAGCTTCGGACCGGTCCGTTCAGTAGGGCCCGAAGCTCAGGGTTCCCAAGTGGGCCAGTCGGCCGCTCTTCTCTCCTGAAGCTTACCGAGCAGGGCAGGTGGCGGTCCATGGTTCGTTGAAGCGGAGGACTATCGATGTCTCGGGAAATCATCTTTACACCCAACGCGGCCCCACCACCGGCGACGTATAGCCAGGCCGTCAAAGCGGCCGGGCTGGTGTTTGTGTCTGGTACGGCTCCCGTTGATGCGGCAACGGGCGCAATCAAGGGTCTGACCATCCAGGAACAGACCCATCAATGCCTGAAGAACATCTCTGCCATTCTCCTTGCCGCCGGGAGCTCGCTGGACAAGATCGTTAGCGCAACCGTAATCCTTGCCGAGGAAGATGACTTTGCGGGTATGAATGAGGAGTGGGTCAAATGGTTCGCATCAAGCCCACCCGCGCGTCAAGGCGCCAAGCTTCCGGTCAAGATTCCCGGTCTCAAGGTCTCCATTGCCTGCATCGCTGAGGCCTGACTCTGAGGGGCGGCGCCGTTGCTGGATTGGCACCGATGAATGAGGTAAGCACGGAGGATTCATGACGCCACTGGACGTAGCTCAAGCCTTCGTAGATCGCATCAACGCTCAGGATGTCGATGGCTTGGTCGCGCTCATGGCTCAGGACCATCGGTTCATTGACTCGCTTGGCCAGGTCATCACGGGCAGAGAGACCATGCGTGGAGGTTGGCGTGGCTATTTCGGGATGGTACAGGGCTATCGACTGGTTCCCGAGCTATGGCTTTGCGACGGGCCGACGGTCGTCATGCTCGGGACGGCCGGCGGCACGTACAGCCCGGAGGGGGCGCTCGGCTCTGGACGCGAGTGGTCGTGTCCCGCGGCTTGTCGCGCGCTCGTCAGCGGCCAGATGGTGGAGGAGTGGCGGGTTTATGCAGACAACGAGCCCCTTCGACAACTGATGCGCGGTAGCGCCCAATAAGGATACGATGTCCGATGATCTGAAAGCCGGCGCTGTCCTGTTTGCCCAGAACCTGCCGCGCGTCGCGAAGTTCTATGCGGAGCTGGTGCCGATGCCGTCACGCTCGCCGGAAGCGATCTGATCGTGCTGGAATCGAAGCACTTTCAGCTCGTCGTCCACCCCGTCCCGACGCGGATCGCCAAGGCCAACCCGATCACCTCGCCTCCCGCGCGGCGCACGAACGTTCCCGCCAAGCTGATCTTTCCCGTCGCCAGCCTGGCGGACGTTCGGGACAGGGCTCGTGCCCTGGGCGGCGAGATCGATCCTCCGAACAAGGAGTTTGAAGCTCGGGGTTTCCGGTCGTGCGATGCTCACGATCCGGAAGGCAACGTCGTCCAGTTTCGCGAGATCGCCGGCCGATCGGAGCCCGCCCCCGCCTGGGCATGAATGCCCGGGCTACGCTTCAACCGAAAAGCCGGGTGAACCCGGCTCCTGGAGGAGCGGCTCTGACTTCGGAGCCGGCTTCAGCCGGCTTTTCGTTTCCAACGTAGCCCGGGCATTTATGCCCGGGCGGGGCAAAGTAGAATTACGATTTTCCCAGCAGATCGATCAACACGGCCACCTCCGACTCCACGCCGGTGGCGATCGTCGGATCGCGGTCGGGGGCGAAGAGGCTGGAGTGGAGTGAGGGGGGCTGCTGGCCGGCCGCTTCGAGCTCCTTCAGCTTCGTGGGATCGGCGGCGCCCAAGCTCCACTGGACTGCCGGGACCCCCGCCAAGCCATACTCGCTGAAGTCCTCGGAAGCCATCTGCGCCGGCTCGTCGACGACGTTGTCGTTTCCAAAGGTATGACGGAGCGTCGCAGCGATCCGCGCGGTCAGCTTGGGATCGTTGTAGGTCGCCGGGCAGCTCTCGATGACCGCGAAGGCCGGCTCCTTGGGCGCGCTCGCCGCCGCCGCTTCGGCCTTGGCGATGCGCTCGATGGCGGCCAGGATGTGCTTGCGGACCTCGGCCTTGTAGGCGCGGACGGTGATCTGCAGCTTCACCTCGTCCGGGATGATGTTGTGCTTGTTGCCGCCGTGGATCGAGCCGACGGTGACGACCGCCGGGTCCTGCGGGTCCTTCTCGCGGGCGACGATCGTCTGCAGCGCCAGGACCGTGCGGGCGGCGATCACGATCGGATCGACCGTCGACTGCGGCGAGGCGCCGTGGCCCCCCTTGCCGTAGATCGTCAGGTCGACCGAATCGGAGCTCGCGAGGGCGTAGCCGGAGGTGACGCCGAGCTGGCCGGCCGGGAGGTTCGGGGTGTCGTGCAGGGCCACCACGAAATCGGGCTTGGGGAAGCGGGTGAAGAGCCCGTCCTTGAGCATCGCCCGAGCGCCCCGGATCCGTTCCTCGGCGGGCTGGCCGATGAGAATGAGGGTGCCGTGCCAGTCGGCTTTCCGGCGCGCCATCTCGGCCGCGGTCCCCACCAGGGCGGTCATGTGGACATCGTGCCCACAGGCGTGCATCACCGAAACCTCGGCGCCCGCGTCGTCCTTTACTCGCACGGTGCTGGCGTAGGCGAGGCCGGTCTTCTCCTCGACCGGCAGGGCGTCGAGCTCGGTCCGCAGCATCACCGTCGGGCCGGCGCCGTTCTTGAGCACGCCCACGACGCCGGTGCCGCCGACGCCGGTCGTTACCTCGAAGCCCGCCGAGCGCAGCCGGGCGGCGACCTTGGCGGCCGTCTTCTCCTCGTGGAGCGAGAGCTCCGGGTGCTGGTGGAGGTCGATGTAGAAGTCCCGCAGGTCCGGCGACAGCGCCTTTGGGGCCGAGGCGGCGGCCCCGGGCAGGGCGCGGAGCAGCGAGAGGAGAGCGATCGAGGCCACGACGGGAAAGCGAGGCATAGAATCTCCGTGCGGAAGATGGAATCCGCCGGGAGCATACTAAGAGCGCTCACGAACGTCCATCCGGGAGGAATGCCGATGAAAGCGATCGTCTCCACTAAATACGGCCCTCCCGATGTGCTTCGGCTCCTGGAGGTGGAGAAGCCGGTCCCCAAGGACGGCGAGGTCCTGGTAAAGATCCTCGCGGCCGCCGCGAACCCACTGGACTGGCATCTGCTGAGAGGGAAGCCGTTCCTGGTCCGCCTGATGGCGGGAAGTCTCTTCAAGCCGAAGCACACGATTCTCGGCGCGGATGTCGCGGGGCGGGTGGAGGCAGTGGGCGGAAACGTGAAGCAATTTCAGCCCGGCGACGAGGTTTTCGGCGGCAAGGGCGTGGGAGGGTTCGCCGAATATGTTTGTATTCCCGAGGATCGGCTGGCCCTGAAGCCCACCGGGCTTTCCTTTGAGGACGCCGCCGCGGTGCCGGTGGCGGCCATCACCGCCCTTCAGGGTCTGCGTGACAAGGGGCGGCTCCAGCGCGGACAAAAGGTTTTGATCGAAGGCGCGTCGGGAGGCGTCGGCACGTTCGCTGTGCAGATCGCCAAATCGTTCGGGGCCGACGTCACCGGTGTGTGCAGCCCGGGGAACCTGGAGACGGCGCTCTCGCTGGGCGCCGACCGTGTCATCGATTACACCCGGGAAGATTTCACTCAGGACGGGCAGCGCTATGACCTGATTCTCGGCGTCAACGCGCACCATTCGATTTTCGCCTACAGGCGCGCCCTGGCCCCCAAGGGCATCTATGTCATGGTCGGGGGTGGTCGGGCGCAGATCCTTCAGGCCCTGTTCCTGGGTCCAATCCTGTCGATGATTGGGAGTCAGCGGACGGGCGCCTTGATTGTGAAGAGAAAGCAGGGCGATCTGGCCTCTGTGAAGGAGCTGCTGGACGCCGGCAAGCTGGCGCCGGTGATCGACAGGCGGTATCCGCTGAGTGAGGTGGCGGAAGCGCTCCGCTACCTCGAGGAGGGACACGCCAGGGGAAAGATCGTCCTGGTTCCGATGGCGGCCGAAGCCCTGAGCGTTGCGAATCCCATGAACCGGGTTCAACTGCATGTAGCCGGGGCCACCGTTCGCCACCAGAGCCCGTTTTCCGACCTGGAAGTGCCCGTGATCTATGGTCCGCCGCCTGCGGAGATCATCGAAACGTGGGTACGGCCGTTGTATTTCGGCTTGCGACAACCGCAGGTCGAAGCATTCCTGGCCACGCATCTTCCACGGGTCGGCGACGAGCTGATCCATCAGCTTCTCAGCCATTTCGACTGGCGGCCCCGATCCTGCGGTGCCTATCTGGCGGCGCTCACCCATCGCACGGCTTTCGCCGACCACCTCGGCCGCCTCCTCGTCCGCAGCGACGTCTGCTTCGCCGGCAAGGCGTATGCCCTCGCCCTGGCCGCGCTCGACGAGCCGGCCGGCAACGCCTACCTCGAAGAATACCTGGACTATTACCTTCAACGGATCGATCTCTGGTTCGATCAGGGTGAAGTGATGGCAGCCCTCGCGTACCTCGACAAGAAGAACGGCACGGACAGGCTTTCCCGATACCTGCCGCTCTGGCACGCCTTCGTCGCCGACAAGAAGTCTTGGGAGCTCGGAAAGTCGATCGCTTTCTTTGAGGAGAACATGGACAGGCTTCACGCCCTCGCCGCCGGCAGGCCCTGAGGGGGACGGTGCGGGGGGATATGAGGTAGGATTGAAGAAGTTCTTAAAGGAGAACCGATGAACAGATCCTGCCTCGTCGCCTGCGCCCTTCTCATCACCTCGGTCGCCGCCTTCGCTCAGACACCGGCCCAGCCCCCTCTCAGCAGGGAGGCCCTCGCCGCGATCCTCGGCCAACCGGCCGCCAGCTCGTGCGCCACGCAGCCGGACGCGGTACGCCATGCGGCGAAGCGACCGGCGGCACCCCAGGGGAAGTCCTACTGTTCCGCAACCGCATCCTGTGCGTCGGGCACCGTCTCCTGCTCGGGCAACAGTAGTTGCTCGGCGGTGGACCGGAATTGCGCGAACAACCAGGACGGGTCGGTGACCTGCGACAGCGTCACGTATTCGTGCCCGACCGAATGCTCCGGACCGTCCTGCGAGACGGGCCCATGCTTCTCCTCCGTCCAGTGCTATTCCATCTGCAGCGCGGGAGGAGAGCCGTCGTCCTACATCTGCGATCGTTCCGTGGGCTGCTGCGTCTGCGTCTATTGAGCGGCTCACCCCGGCGAGTCGATCTCGGCGAGCGGCCCGCCGGTATCAATCAGACGGAGGCCCGGGAGCCTGTCAAGGCAAAATTGACACGTTGCTGTAGAGCCCCCCTGGGACCGCCGGCGTCCCGCCGGCTCTAACTCCGCTTTTGGTTA
>DASWQX010000947.1:0-2108 GCA_036403495.1 Thermoanaerobaculia bacterium | reverse complement strand
TGCCGCCCCCCTGATGGTCGTCGCCGGCGGGGTCGTCGCTGCCGTTCCGGCCGCCGTGGCTCTTATCGAGGCTGGCCGCGAGCGATTTCGACGTGGCCGGCGCGCTCAGGCTGGATGGCTCGGTGGGGCTCTGCCCCTGCGAGCAGCCGGCGGCGCCGAGGAGGAGCGTGGTGACGGAGACCAGGGTCAGGGACTGGAGAAGACGGTGTGAATTCATCGGAACCTCCTGTTGCGGCCGGCCGGTGACTTCCAGGACGGCGTTGGCTCAATTCCCTGAGACAGGCGAGAAGGCGGGCGGGAACAGCGGCGTTGCGCGGAGCTTGACAGGGCGATTTGTCACGCCGTACATTACCGGCAGGTTATAGAACCGAGAGGTAACAGACGATGGTTCCCGACCGCCTCGACATGACCTTCGCAGCTCTCGCCGATCCCACCCGGCGGGCCATCCTGGCCCGTCTGGCGCTGGGGGAGGCCTCGGTGATGGAGCTGGCCGAGCCCTTCGCGATGACCCAGCCGGCGATCTCCAAGCATCTCAAGGTGCTGGAGCGCAGCGGGCTGATCGCGCGCGGTCGCGACGGGCAGCGCCGGCCCTGCCGGCTCGAGGCCCAGCCGCTCGCCGAGGCCACCGAGTGGCTGGAGGGCTACCGCCGGTTCTGGGAGGCGCGCTACCAGCGCCTCGACGCTCTGCTCGAAGAGATGCAGCAGATGAAGCCCGACACATCCAATGACAAGGACTGATAAGGGAGATCGCCAATGAAGAATTCTGGAGCGCTGAAGATTTCCACGCCCACCGAGCGGGAGCTGGTGATGACCCGCGCCTTCGAGGCGCCACGGGCCCTGGTCTTCGAGGCCTTGACTCGGCCCGAGCTGCTCCAGCGCTGGCTCAACGGAGCTCCGGGCTGGTCGCTGGCCGTCTGCGAGATCGATCTGCGGGTGGGCGGCTCTTATCGCTACGTGTGGCGTGCCGGCGACGGGGCGGAGATGGGGATGGGCGGCGTCTATCGCGAGATCGTGGTGCCGGAACGGGTGGTGGCCACCGAGAAATTCGACGATTCCTGGTATCCCGGGGAAGCGCTGGTGACGATGGCCCTGACCGAGGAGGCCGGCCGAACCACGTTGACGCAGACGGTCCTCTACGAGTCGCGGGAGGCGCTGGAAGGCGTGCTCAAGTCGCCCATGGAGGGCGGCGTGGCCTACAGCTACGACCGGCTGGAAGAGCTGCTGGCCTCGCTGGTGGAGAAAGAGGCGTGAGGGTGCTGCGCAGCATCGGCGCCGTGCTCGCGGGCCTGATCGCGATCGTCGTCCTGTCGATCGCCACCGATATGGCGCTACGGGCGGCCGGGCTTTTTCCTCCTCTCGGACAGTTGATGTCCGGCGGCCTCTTCCTGCTCGCGACGGCCTACCGCACGGCGTATGGCGTCTTGGGCGGCTATCTCACCGCGCGTCTCGCGCAGTCGACTGGAAAAGGCAACCGTCCCGTGGCGCACGCCGTGGCGCTGGGCGTCGTGGGGCTCGTCGTGGGCCTCGCGGGCGCGCTTTCGACCTGGAACAAGGGGCCGGAGTTCGGTCCCCACTGGTACCCCCTGGCGCTCGTCGTCCTCGCCATCTCGGCCCTGGTGAACAATGCCGGTGTCCTCGAAACGCAGATGCGGGTGGACGGCATGGACCTCGCGCGGCTCCAGCGGGTGTTCGCCACGAACGTCTTCGGCGCCTTCGCCTGTGCCCACGAGGCGGTGCGCAGGATGTCGACCCGGTATGGCGGGCGCGGCGGCGCGATCGTCAACGTGTCGTCGGCCGCGGCGCGCCTCGGCCTCGTTCACCACCGGCGGCTTCGTCGACGTGGCGGGCGGGCGGTAGGCAGACAAGGATACTTCCCGGAAACCTTTTAGGCTTGTCCGTCTACAAGCCTAAATCGACGGTTCGCCGCGCCACAATGGTGCGGGATGCTCCGGCGAAGGGAGGTGTAACGTTGTTCCTCTTCACGTGGTTCGTCGCACTCCTCGTCCTGGTGGGTTTCGCGTGTCTTGCCGGAAGGGCCAGCGGGAAAGGCTTACTCGGTATTCTGATCGATGGACGCGGCCGGTACAGCCTCAATCACCTTCAGATCG
>DASWQX010000946.1:0-7727 GCA_036403495.1 Thermoanaerobaculia bacterium | reverse complement strand
CCATCCTGGCTCTCCTAGTGGCCATCCTGCTTCCACGGTCACGATCCTGGCTTCCCGGGTCACTATCCTGGTTCCCGGGTCGCGATCTTGGCCTCCCCGGTCGCCATCCTAGGTTCCCGGGCCACCATCCTGGCTTCCCCGGTCACCATCCCTCCCTCCGCACGAAAGCGGCCCGAATCCGGTCCTGTAACCTCCCCAGTGGCAACGTTTACACCCTCCGGCGCGACGCTCTGGCCAGAAAGGCCTATCACTCTGGAAATAAGGAAGTTTTCCGTCCTGTCACGATAGATTGACAGCTCTGTCTCCAGTTCTTAGAATCGGCCATCGTTTCGGGTTCCCGAAAACAAACGCCCGGAGGTAGTCCCATTGCGGTCCTTGACGCCAGAGTTGGGTCGAGCCCTACGCCGCCCGCTCCGCCGCTCGCTTGCGGTGGCGGCCGCCGCTCTGTTTCTCGCCTGCGGTGGTGCTCCGGCGCCGCGGACCGCCGCGTCGGCGTCCGCGCCCGCCGCCGCCAAGATCACGGTGGTCCCCCAGGAGAGCTGGCGCGACGGCATCCTCTACTTCGTGATCACCGACCGCTTCGCCGACGGCGACCCCGCCAACGACCTGGCGGTCGACCGCGGCGCCAAGGGCGCCTTCCATGGCGGCGACCTCAAGGGTCTGACCGAGCACCTCGACGAGATCGCCGACCTCGGCGTGACGGCGCTCTGGATCACGCCGGTGGTCAAGAACATCGACGGCTTCGTCTCCGGCTCCGGCATGCCCGACTGGGGATACCACGGCTATTGGGCCGACGACTTCTATCGCCTCGACCCCCGCTTCGGCACCGAGGCAGAGCTCAAAGACTTGGTCGACGCGGCGCACGCCCGCGGCATGAAAGTGCTGCTCGACGTCGTCTACAACCACGCCGGCTACGACTCCAACCTCCTCAAGGACCCGCAGACTCGCGGCTGGTTCCGTTCCGAGGCGCTCGGCACCTGCGGCCAGGACGACCTCACCACCTGCGTCGGCGGGCTTCCCGACTTCAAGACCGAGCTCCCGGAAGTGCGCGACTACCTGATGAAGGCCCATCTCGGTCTGGCGCAGCGCGTGGGGGTGGACGGCTTCCGGCTCGACACCGTCAAGAACGTCGGGCACGACTTCTGGCAGGAGCACCGGAAGCGCACCCGCGAGCAGCTCGGCAACGGCTTTTTCCTGCTCGGCGAGGTCTGGGGGGGCGACGCGCAGGTGCTCGATCCCTATTTCTCAGCCGACGAGCTGGACGCCGGCTTCGACTTCTCGTTCGCCGGCAACGCTATCGGCTGGGTCACCGGGCGCGGCCGGACGGTGGCGTTCGATCACTATCTGAAGACGCGCGAGAAGGTGCGCGCCGGCCACCTGCTCTCCCCCTACCTCTCCTCGCACGACGTGCCGGGAGCGCTCTTCCAGCTCAAGGGGGACAAGGAGCTGTTCCGCCTCGCCGCGCTGCTGGAGCTGACGGCGGCGGGCATGCCGATGATCTATTACGGCGAGGAGGTCGGGCGCCCGGGCGGAGACTGGCCGGACAACCGCAGCGACATGCCGTGGGGGGACCGCCGGATCTTCCCGGGCGCCGGGCAGCCGCGCGACGAAGCCCTGCGGAGCGATTACAAGAAGATGGTCGCCCTCCGCCGTGCCCACCCCGCGTTCGCGCGCGGCGTGCACTCGGCGATCGCCACGGACGGCGATCTGCTGGTCTTCCTGCAGCGGGACGAGGCGAGCCACGACGCCGTCGTGGTGGCGATCAACCGGGGGAGCGCGCCGGCGACGGCGGCGTTCGACGCGCCGGCGGAGTGGGGGACTGCCGCGCCGCGCGACGTCTGGACGGGCCAGCCGGTGGCGGCGGCGGGTGGGAAAATCGAGGCGGTGGTGGCGCCGAAGAGCGCACGGATCTTTGCGATCAAGTAAGCTTTTCAGGAGAAGTGAAAACATGGCAGAGGTGACGCTCCACCACGTCAACAAGGCCTACGGGCCGGTCACGGTCATTCCGAATCTCGACCTCGAGATCAAGGACCACGAGTTCATGGTGCTGGTGGGGCCCTCGGGGTGCGGCAAGTCGACGGCGCTGCGCATGATCGCCGGGCTGGAGGAGATCACCGGCGGCACCATCGAGATCGGCGACCGGGTGGTCAACGACGTGCCGCCCAAGGACCGCGACATCGCGATGGTCTTCCAGAGTTACGCGCTCTATCCGCACATGACCGTGCGCGAGAACCTCGAGTTCGGCCTCAAGATCCGCAAGACGCCGAAGGCGGAGATGAACCGGCTGGTCGACGAGGCGGCGCAGACCCTCGGCATCACCGAGTTCCTCGACCGCAAGCCCAAGCAGCTCTCCGGCGGCCAGCGCCAGCGCGTCGCCCTCGGCCGCGCGATCGTGCGCAAGCCCGCCGTCTTCCTCTTCGACGAGCCGCTCTCCAACCTCGACGCCAAGCTGCGCGTGCAGATGCGGGCCGAGATCTCGACCTTGCAGAAGCGGCTCCAGACGACCACCGTCTACGTCACCCATGACCAGATCGAGGCGATGACGATGGGCGACCGCATCGCCGTGATGAGCAAGGGTGAGATCCAGCAGGTGGGCACGCCGCTGGAGGTCTACGACCAGCCTGCCAACCTGTTCGTGGCAAGCTTCATCGGTACGCCGCCGATGAACTTCCTGCCGGCGACCCTCACCGACGGCGGCACCACGGTCACCGCGTCCGGCTTCAAGCTGCCGGTGCCCGAGGCCTTCCGCGCCGCGGCGGCCGGGAAGGATGGGCAGAAGGTGGTGCTCGGCCTGCGGCCGGAGAACATCCGCGAGGCCGGACGCGACACCGAGGGGGACCTGGTGCCGATCACGGTCACCGCGGAGTTCGTCGAGCCGCTGGGGCACGAGGTGATCGTGCACGGCCGCATCGGCGACGACCTGCTGGTCGCCAAGGTCGGCCCGCACCGCTCGCCAAAGATGGGCGCCGCGGTCGCGCTGGTGATCGAGGCCGCCACCGCGCACCTCTTCGACGTCGCGACCGAGAAACGGCTCGGGCTCTAAAGCTCTTATCAAGGAGAACCGGCATGAAATCAAACTTCCTTCGCGGCATCCTCGGCGCCCTCGCGCTGTCGCTCGTCCTTCCCCTCTCCGCCCTGGCGCAGAAGGAGGTCGTGGTCTGGCACGGCTACCGCGGTGGCGAGAAGGCCGCCTTCGAGAAGGTGGTCGACGAGTTCAACAAGGCCAACGCCGGCAAGGTCAAGATCACCACCCTCGCCGTCCCCTACGACGCCTTCGCCGACAAGATCACCGCCGCGGTGCCGCGCGGCAAGGGGCCGGACGTCTTCATCTTCGCCCAGGACCGCCTCGGCGGCTGGATCGCGGCCGGCAACACGGTCGAGCCGCTCGACTTCCTCCTCGATCCCGCTATCAAGGGGCGCTACCTCAAGGCCACCCTCGACGCCATGACCTACCAGGGGACGATCTACGGCCTGCCGCTCAACTTCAAGACCACCACCTTGATCTACAACAAGAAGCTGGTGCCGGTGCCGCCGAAGACCACGGCCGAGATGGAGGCGATGGCGAAGCGGCTCACCAACGCCGCCACCGGCAAGTTCGGTCTTGCCTACTGGTATTCGGATTTCTACTACCACTCGGCGCTGATGAACGGCTACGGCGGCGGCGTCTTCGGCGGCCGCAAGCCGATCCTGAATTCGGCCCAGAACGTCGCCTCGCTCAACCTGCTGCTGAAGTGGATCGACATGGGCTTCATGCCGGCCGAGCCGTCGACGGCGCTGATCACCACGCTGTTCAACACCGGCAAGGCGGCGATGGTCATCTCCGGCCCCTGGTTTCTGGGCGAGGTCTCCAAGGACGTCGATCTCGGGCTGGCGCCGCTCCCGACGATCGCCGAGTTCGGCAACAAGCCGATGCGCCCCTGGATCACCGTCGAGGGGGTCTACGTGGCGGCCCCGTCGAAGGTCAAGGACGCCGCCTTCGCCTTCGCCAAGTACCTGACCGACGTGCCGGCGGCCAAGGTGATGGCTCTCGAAGGGCGGCAGACGCCCGCCAACAAGGGGGTCTACGCCGATCCGCAGGTGGCCGCCGATCCGATCCTCAAGGCATTCCGCCAGCAGGTCGACGTGGCGGTGCCGATGCCCAACCTCCCCGAGATGTCGATGGTCTGGTCGCCGGCCACCACGGCGATGAATACGGTGGTGAAGAAGACGGCCGCTCCGAAGGCCGCTCTGGACCAGGCGCAGAAAGAGGTCATCGAACGGATCGCCAGTCTGTTGAAGAAGTAGCCCGGACGCAGCCCGGAGACAAACCCATGGCCCGCGACCGCACAACTCGACCCGTCTCGCACCGCCGCCGGTTCCTGATCGGCCTCGCCCTCGCCGCCCTGCTCGGGGTGGGGCTGGGCGCCGTTCTGCTCGCCGGCGCTCAGGCGGCCGAGCGGCACGAGCGGGCCGAGCGCAGGGCAGTGGTCACACTCTCGGCCCTCGCTGCCCTCGTCGACCGCGCGGGCGGCGGCGCGCCGGCCGCGGCGTCGACCGCTGCGGCCGCCGCTGAAACCCCGGCACCGCCGGCGGAGGGTGGCATGGGGCTCGGCGCCGAGATCGCCGCGGCGGAGCAGGCGCCGGCGGCGGCCTCCACGGGCGACCAGGAAGGGGCGGTCCGCGGCGCGGTCCAGGCCTTCGCCGCGGCTCATCCCGAGATCGCCGCCATCCGCGTCGTCGAGTTCGAGGGGCTCCTGCTGGCCGCCTCGACGGCCCTGGCCGACCGCGGCGCCCAGGCGGCGCCCCGGCGCCTGGAGCACGACGAGAAGCCCCTCTTCGACCTCGGGCAGAAGCTGCGCGCCGCCGTCGAAGGCAACCGCCAGGGCGCCGAAGGGGCGGCCCGCGCTCCCGAGCTCGGCTTCGAACGCAGGCCGGACGGCGTCCTCGCGCTGGCGGCGCCCGTCGAGCGCGGCGGCGAGGTCGTCGGCATGGTGCAGATGGAGACGCGGGCGACCCCTGAGCCGCCATCGTTCTCCTGGCTCCCCTTCCTCGCGGCCTGGCTGGCGCCGGTGATCGCCCTGCTCCTGCTCTCCTTCGTGTTGGGAGATCGACCGTGGCCGCTCGCCGCGGCGTCGGCCCTCCTGCTGCTCCTCGCCCTGTTCCTGTTCGGACGGTACGCCACCGGCCAGCTGAAGGCCGAGCGCCTCGCCTCGGCCCGGTCGGTCGCCGCGCAGATCGGCGAGGAAGGGAAGCGAGCGGAAACGCTCCTCGCGGACGTCAAGGCACCCGCCGGTCCGCCGCTCGCGCCGGCGACCTGGGACGCCGACGGCTACCGCCAGCCGCGCGGGCTGATCGACGTCAACGGCGCGCCGAACCAGGCACGGCTCGCCGAGCTCGGCCGCCTCGACAGCGGACGGATGATCCGCTCGGTCGCCACGCTCGCCCTGCTCGCGCTCCTCCTGCTCGCCTTCGTCGGCTTCGGCTGGGCGTGGCGCACCGGCGCGGCCCTGGTGGAGTACCGCGCGGCCTATACCTACGTCCTGCCGGCGATGATCGGCATGCTGATCCTGGTCTTCTTCCCCTTCTTCTACGGCATCGCCCTGTCGTTCACCAACCTCAACATCTACAACTCCGACAAGGCCGTCTTCGAGATCTGGGTCGGCTTCCAGAACTATCTCGACATCATCAGCGACTTCCACGTCATGCACCGCACGGCGGAGGGGCTGGTCTGGAACTATCAGAATTTCTATTACACGCTGGCGTTCACGATCGCCTGGACGGTGGCGAACGTGGCGATCGGCACCAGCCTCGGGCTCGCCCTCGCGCTGACCCTGAACCTGAAGAACTTCGCCCTGCGCCCGCTCTACCGGGTGCTGCTGATCCTCCCTTGGGCAATGCCCAACTACATCACGGCGCTGATCTTCAAGGGGATGTTCCACCGCCAGTTCGGGGTGATCAATCAGATCCTCCAGCTCGTCGGGCTCGCTCCGGTCGGCTGGTTCGATCACCCGTTCACGTCGTTCCTGGCGGTGCTGACCACCAACGGCTGGCTCTCCTTTCCGTTCATGATGGTGATCTCGCTGGGAGCCCTGCAGTCGATCCCCACCGATCTGTATGAAGCGGCGCGGGTGGACGGCGCCTCGCGCTGGCAGCAGTTCCGTTCGATCACCCTGCCGTCGCTCAAGCCGGCGCTGGTGCCGGCGATCATCCTGTCGGTGATCTGGACCTTCAACCAGTTCAACGTGATCTATCTGGTTTCGGCGGGCGATCCGGGCGGAGCCACCGAGATCCTGATCACGCAGTCGTACAAGCTGGCGTTCGAGCAGTACCGGTACGGGTATGCGGCCGCCTACTCGACCATCATCTTCCTGATCCTGCTCGCCTACGGCACCTGGCAGAACCGGGTCACCGGCGCGACGGAGGCGATCGGATGAGCGTCCGGACCCGATCGAATCGCGGTGACGAGCCGGCTCACTGGCCGCTCCACCTGTTCGTCGTCTTCATGGTGATCGTCACCCTCTACCCGATCCTCTGGGTGGTGACGATCGCTTTTTCCGGCGGCCAGAGCCAGGCCATCGTCGAGGTGCCGGTCCATGCCACGGCCTTCGACCGGCTGCGCGCCATCGTGCCTTGGCCGCGGGCGGTCTCGCTCGCCAACTTCCATTCGCTGTTCGCCGATCAGCCGTTCGGCCGCTGGATGCTCAACAGCATCCTGGTCTCCGTCCTCACCACCGTGCTGGGCGTTCTCCTCGCCTGCACCGCGGCCTACGCGTTCTCCCGCTTCCGGTTCCCCGGCCGGCGGGTGATGCTGATGTCCTTCCTGGTGTCGCAGATGTTTCCGGGCACCCTGATGCTGATCCCCCTCTACATCATCCTCGTCAAGTGGCTGGGGCTGGGATCGACCTACACCGGCCTGGTGCTGCTCTACACGGTGACGGCGATCCCGTTCTGCGTCTGGATGATGAAAGGGTATTTCGACACCATCCCCAAGGAGTTGGAGGAATCGGCGCTGATCGACGGCGCCTCGCAGGCCACCATCTTCTTCCGCATCATCCTGCCGCTGGCCAAGCCGGCGGTGGCGGTCACCGCCCTCTTCTCGTTCATGACGGCGTGGAACGAATACATCCAGGCCGCCACGTTCATGAACCAGGAGACCATGTACACCGGCCCGGTCGGCCTGCGTTTCTTCGTCGCCGGCTTCACGCAGCAGTGGGGGTACTTCGCGGCCGGAGCGATCGTCGCCGCCATCCCGGTGATGGCGCTGTTCCTGTTTCTGCAGAAATATCTGGTTTCCGGTCTCACGGCCGGCGCAGTCAAGGGCTAGCAGCCCACCAACAAGGAGGTCAACGTATGTCCAAGAATTACTGGAAGGTAGGAGTCACTGCCGCGGCCGGCCTGCTGATCGCGGGCTCCGCGCTCGCCCAGAGCGGCGTCTCGTTCAAGGACCCGGTGGGCGACGACAACGGTCCCGGCAAGTACACCTACCCGACCGACCAGGTCTACAAGCGCGGCTCGTTCGACATGACGGCGTTCGACGTCAAGGTCAACGGCAAGAAGGTCGACTTCGCGGTCACCTTCAACACCTCGCTGGAGGACCCGTGGCGGATGGGCGGCGGCTTCTCCGTGCAGATGGTGTTCATCGCCATCAAGACCGGCGAGGGCGGCTTCAAGGAGGGCCCCCCAGGCACCAACGTCACCTTCGCCGACGGCAACGAGTGGAACAAGCTGGTGATCCTCTCGCCGCAGCC
>DASWQX010000945.1:0-2070 GCA_036403495.1 Thermoanaerobaculia bacterium | reverse complement strand
AGGACCACCATTGGCATGACATAGCGCCCCTTACGCCCACCGCGACCATACGTCCAGGACAGACCAACTCCCTCGCCGTTGTCGCCATAGGTGCCGACTTAACCTTATTTATCAACGACATAAAAGTCAACCGCATCTCCGATACGGCCCTCAGCTCCGGAAGCGTAGGAGTTGCAATCAATGCTGGCGGATTGGAACCTTTGACCTTCGACTTCGACAACTTCGAACTCCGCCGAAGGCCTGCCTTAGGGGGCGTAGCGGACCGGTGAAATCGAACCCTAAGGGAACCCTTCGGGAACCTGTACGGGTGCCAACCTTTCCAAGGGAACAGGTGGCACCTTTCCACCCTTGCGCAACTCCAAGCTCCTCTTCGAAGCCCACCTCCTCCGCCTCGCCTACCCGAATATGGCGGCCAGGAACAGGTGCGGAACAGGTGCTGCCACCCTTCCAGACAGAGAAGACCATCGAGAAGCCCCTCTTGTCCGCCTTCCCCTACTCTGACGACACCCCCAAGAGCCATCCCGCGTCCCCACTCACCGCTGCCCTGGCCAAAATCGGCGCGAATTTACGCCCGGATCGGCCACCGTTCTGCTTCCAACTGTCCAACTGGACATACCTCCGCCAGCCGCTCAGCTCCCATCCAAGTGCCACCCCTTTCGCTGCTGGTCCTTCCAAGATCTCCTCGAAGGCCTGACGGCGCCGCTCGAAAAGCGCTGTGGGAGACTCGCCGGGCCCGGCGGAAGCCAAAGAAATCCCGGCGAAGAGCTTGCCGGGACCGGCGAGGGGATCGCCGGGCTTTTTTCCTGATCCGCCGGGACCGGCAAGAGACTCGCCGGCTATTTTTCCCGATCCGCCGGGGCCGGCGAAGAGCTCGCCGGTAATTCTTCTTGACCCGCCGGGACAGGCGGAGAGCTCGCCGGCTATTTTTTTCCTTCCGCCGGCCCCGGCGAGAGGCTTGCCGCGTACTCCTTCGTGCGGTCGAACCAGAGCCCTTCCAGGACCTCGTCCTCCTTGGCGCCGAGTGACTTACGGGCGAAGATGCGAGAAGGGCGAGGAATCTCCGCCTAGCGGCGCCGCTGCAGGTTGATCTTCAGCTCGGGCGGCGAGGAGTTGGAGAGCCTTCTGGCAGGGGTCGGCGCCGCTCCCGCCCCCTTCTCCAGTTTGACAGCCGGAAAGGGCGTGAGTCACACTGTGACACATGAAACGGGTGACGCTCCGCGAGTTGCACGAAAACACCGGTACTCTCGTCCGCGAGGCCGCGCGTCTGGGTGGCCTCGTAGTCACCGATCGCGGCACGCCGATCGCCCGCATCGAGCCCGCCAATCGCCCCCCGACGGACAGGCCCTTCAAGCGCCGGCGCATTCTTCCCGCGTATCAGGAGCTGCTCGACGCCCACGCCCTTCAAGGCGGCACGGACAGCGCCCGGATTATTCAAGAAGATCGCGACAACCGCTGAGCTCCAGCTCAGCTATATTTCGACGCAGCATTCATCGCCAAGTTCTATCTCCAGGAACCGGAGAGCGACGCGGTTCGCGCGTTCACCGAAGACTCTCCAGGCATCGCCAGCCTGATCATCGGTCGGCTCGAGACGGAGCTGGTGTTCTCCCGCAAGCTGCGTGAAGGAGCGCTGACGCCGGGTGCCCATGAGGCCCTCATCGCTCAGTTTCAAGTGGACTGCGAGGATGGCCTTTGGAGTTTCCTGCCTGTCACGGACGAGCTGGTTGCCGCCGCTCAGGAAGCGACACGCCACCTCCCCGCGGGCATCTTCGTTCGTTCTCTCGACGCCTTGCACCTGACCTGCGCGCGTTGGCACGGCTACGAACGCATCTACTCGAACGACAAACAGATCGTGAGCGCGGCACCGCACTTCGGATTGCTCCCAGACACACTCAGCCGCTGAGCCGGAGAATAGGTGCCACCCTTTCCGACGTAGATCCTGAGCCCTAATGGACGACGCGAAACTTGTAGAACTCCATGAAGGTCGGGTTCGCAGGGTTGAGGTCGGCCTCGATGTTGATCCAGGGCACGACCCCGGCCGGCGGAGCGAAGGTGCGGTAGGAGTTGAAGCTC